>NZ_JBBNLP010000009.1:0-132152 GCF_040092425.1 Collinsella sp. CLA-ER-H3 | reverse complement strand
TCGAGGCCTACCTCGTGTACTATCGTGAGGAGCGGATCAAGAAGTCCCTCGGGTGGCTGAGCCCGATGGAGTACCGCAGGAAGCTTGGATACGCCTAGGCGCGGTCCAAGAAATCGTCCGCACCCCCTCTTGAGGGGTTAAACGGGAACTATTTCACCGCAACTTATCGATGGCGTGTTTGGTTGGTGCCTGTTGATGGTCTGGGTATCGGGGAGGGCGGGCTCCGTTATAATCGCCTAGAACATTAAATGGAAACGGGACGGGAGCCATATATGCGCCAGGGTTTCGACAACGCGAAGTATATCGAGCTGCAGGCTGCTCACATTAAGGAGCGCATCTCGCAGTTTGGTGGCAAGCTCTATTTGGAGTTTGGCGGTAAGCTGTTCGATGACTATCATGCGAGCCGCGTGCTACCGGGTTTTGAACCGGACAGCAAGTTCCGCATGCTCAAGAGCATCGCCGACGATGTCGAGGTTATCATCGCAATCAACGCGAACCACATCGAGAAAAACAAGGCTCGTGGTGACCTCGGTATTACCTATGACGAGGATGTGCTGCGCCTGGTTGACTTGTTCCGCGGCAACGGCTTTGCCGTCGCGGCTGTGGTCATCACCCAGTACGCCGGCCAGCCTGCTGCCGATGTGTTCCGCAACCGCCTGAACGCACTCGGTATTCCCGCCAAGCTGCACTATCCCATCGAGGGGTATCCGCACGATGTCGATCTGATCGTGTCCGACGACGGCTATGGCAAGAACGAGTTTGTCGAGACCACCCGTCCGCTCGTCGTCGTGACGGCACCCGGCCCCGGTTCGGGCAAGCTCGCCACTTGCCTCTCGCAGCTGTATCACGAGCATAAGCACGGTACCGCCGCCGGCTATGCCAAGTTTGAGACCTTCCCGGTTTGGAATCTGCCCCTTACGCATCCGGTCAACATTGCCTACGAGGCCGCCACGGCAGACCTCGACGATGCCAACATCATCGACTCGTTCCACCTTGAGGCCTACAACAAGACCACGGTCAACTACAACCGCGACGTCGAGGCCTTCCCGGTAGTCCGTGCCCTGATGGAAAAGATCCTGGGCAAGAGCCCCTACCAGAGCCCTACGGACATGGGCGTCAATATGGTCGGCTTTGCCATCACCGATGACGATGCCTGCCGCGACGCTTCCAAGATGGAGATCGTCCGCCGCTACTTTACCGCGGTCGAAAATGTGCGCCGTACCGGCGTGGGCGATGAGCAAGTCGACCGTCTCAAGATTATTATGAAGAAAGCCGGCATCGATAAGAACTACTCGCCGGCGCGCTCGGCGGCCCTCACCAGGGAGCAGCTCACGGGCGGTCCCGTGGGTGCCATGGTCATGCCCGATGGTTCCGTGGTGACCGGTAAGACCTCTACGCGCCTGGGCGCCGCAAGTTCGCTCATTATGAACGCCCTCAAGCATGTCTCGGGCGTCGACCTTGAGCTCGAGGTCATTAGCGATGAGGCGATCGAGCCCATCAGCAAGCTCAAGACGCATTTCCTGGGCAGCAAAAACCCGCGCCTCCACACCGACGAGACGCTTATGGCGTTGTCGATCACCTCGGCCACGAGTGAGACGGCCGCTCGCGTCCTTTCGGGCCTGGAGCAGCTGCGCGGTTGCGATGCCTTCTTTAGCGTGATCATCTCGCCGACGGACGAGACGGTACTGCGCAAACTGGGTATCAACGTGTGCTGCGAGCCCAAGTTCGAGCGCCGCGGTTTCTTCCATCGCTAAGTTTGAAGCACCGCGGTAATTGCATTGCATTTTGGCCGTATCGGGTTAGCGCCCGGTACGGCTTTTTGATCAATAAAGCGCCTATTTCGGCGAAAAATAGCCGTTTACCTGCCTAGAAACAATTTGAGCGGTATACAATAACCGTAACTGTTTCATCCTTAGCGGGATGCCGCATGATGGATATTACCTGCCATCGTGAGGTGTGTCGGTCGCGCACGGCGCGTTAGATGCTCGTGCTCGGTTTGAGGAGGCTGCTATGGCGGGCAAGGGCCGTGCGAGTGTCAACGATATGAAGCGTGTCGAGGTGCTGGTGTTGATGGAGATCGACCAGCAAACCGAAGACAATGGCGGGCCGTATGGTTTCTCGCGCAAAACGCTTGCCGAGCGCGTGGGGGTTTCGCCGTATCGTGCCCGCGCCGCAATCGATCGCTTGGATTCCGAAGGCATGATTGATGTCGTCTCGCGTTATAGCGACGACGGCGGTCAGCTTGCAAATGGCATTTGCCTCACCGAACGTGGCAAGTGGTATCTTGAGGGCGTCCGTACCGGCATGCTCGTTCAAGAAATGCTCGAAGACGAGGTTACTGATCGATAGCATCATGTAATCCTTGCCATAGCGACGCCGCCTGGGAAACCGGGCGGCGTTTTGTTTCAAGATTGAGAAATGCAATCGCACGCGAGAAAAATTGCGAACGGTTCGCGGTGCGAGTATTACAATGAAGACCCGTAAGATGTGGATAAACAACTTCTACGGGAAGCGCAGGTAACTCAATATGACCAAGCATGTGTTCGTAACCGGTGGCGTGGTTTCGTCCCTGGGCAAGGGTATCACCGCGGCCTCGCTGGGCCGTCTGCTCAAGTCGCGTGGCTACAAAGTAACGATGCAGAAGGCCGACCCGTATCTGAACGTCGACCCCGGTACCATGAGCCCCTTCCAGCATGGTGAGGTCTTCGTTACCGAGGACGGTTACGAGTCCGACCTGGACCTGGGTCATTACGAGCGCTTTATTGATGAGAACCTGACCCGCGATTCCAACTTTACGACCGGTGCCATCTACAAAAGCCTAATCGCCCGCGAGCGTCGCGGCGACTTTTTGGGCGGTACCGTGCAGGTGATTCCTCACGTCACCAATGCCATTAAGGACAAGTTCCGCCGCATCGAGGAGCAGACCGGCTCCGATGTAGTCATCACCGAGCTGGGCGGCACGATCGGCGACATCGAGTCGCAGCCGTTTGTCGAGGCCATCCGCCAGTACCGTAAGGAGGCCGGCCCCGAGAACGTCTGCTACATCCACGTGTCGCTCGTTCCCTATATCGCCGCCGCCCACGAGGTTAAGACCAAGCCCACGCAGCATTCCGTCAAGGAGCTCCGCAGCTTTGGCATCCAGCCCGATATCATCGTGCTGCGCTCCGACCACCATATCGATGACGCTATCCGCGGAAAGATCGCAAGCTTCTGCGACGTCGACACCGATTGCGTCTTTACCAACGAGGACTGCGCGAGCATTTACGATGTTCCGCAGCTGCTTGCCGAGCAGGACTTTGACCTGCGCATTTGCGAGCGCCTGGGTCTGGATCCGCGTGAGCGCGACATGAGCGAGTGGAACGAGTTCCTGCGCAAACAGAATCACGCCAACCATCACGCCGACAAGGTGAAGATCGCCGTCGTGGGTAAGTATACGCAGCTGCCCGATGCGTACCTGTCGGTTATCGAGGCCCTGCACCATGCGGGCGTCTTCTACGATCGCCATGTGGACGTCCAGCTGGTCGACGGCGAGAGTCTTGACGAGCAGAATGTCTCCGAGGTTCTGGGCGACGCCTCGGGCATCCTGGTCCCCGGCGGCTTTGGCAAGCGCGCCCTGGAGGGTAAGATCCTCGCGGCCGAGTTTGCCCGTGAGCACAAGATTCCGTATCTGGGCATTTGCCTGGGTATGCAGGTCGCCGTGTGCGAGTTCGCCCGCAATGTCGTTGGCCTTGCCGGCGCCAGCTCCTCTGAGTTCGATCCGGATGGCCCGTATAGTGTCATCGATCTGATGAGCTCGCAGGAGGACGTGACCGAGAAGGGCGGCACCATGCGCCTGGGCGCCTATCCGTGCAAGCTCGCCGCCGATACTCTTGCTCGCGAGGCATATGGCGAGGAACTCGTCTACGAGCGTCACCGTCACCGCTTTGAGTTCAACAACGCCTTCCGTGACCAGCTCGAGGACGCCGGTTTGGTTATCTCGGGTCTGTCGCCTGACGAGCGCTTGGTCGAGATGGTCGAGCTGCCGCGCGACGTGCATCCGTGGTATGTGGCAACCCAGGCTCATCCCGAGTTCAAGAGCCGCCCGACCAACCCGCAGCCGCTGTTCCGCGAGTTCGTGCGCGCCTCGATCGGCCAGCACGAGGGCGTCGACCGTCTGCAGGTGACGCCCATGAACCTCGCTACGGACTAAGGGTGCCGGCGAATAAGGAACATACCGAAGCTACTCCCTCGTCGCTCGCCGTGGCGGCGGGGGAGTATCTCGATTATCTCGCGGTCGAGCGGGGCTTGGCGCGCAACACGATTGTGGCCTATCGTCGTGACCTGACGACGTACTGCGCCTATCTGGAGCGGGCGGGTATTGTGTCTTTTGAAGAGGTGACCCGTCAGGTCGTGGAGGGCTTTGTCGCCGATCGCCGCGACGGAGGCTATTCCGACGCCTCGGTGGAGCGCGCGCTTGCTGCCGTGAAGGGCCTGCATGCCTTTTTGGTGCGCGATGGGGCCGTGGCCCAAAACCCGACGGCGGCGTTGCGCCTGCCTAAAAAGGCTGAGCGTTTGCCGGAGTATCTATCGGTGGAGGATGTCTCGGCGCTGCTCGATCAAGACTTCCCCGAGGGCGAGATGGGACTGCGCGACCATGCCATCTTGGAAGTGCTCTACGGATGCGGTTTGCGTGTGAGTGAGCTGGTTGGGCTCGATATGGGCGATATCCATATCGACGATGGCTTTGTACTCGTTCGCGGTAAGGGCTCAAAGGAACGCCTGTCCCCGCTGGTGGGAAGCGCGGCGCGAGCTCTGACGCTCTATGTAACTGAGGGGCGTTCTCGCTTGGCGGCCCATGCCCGCGGAACCGAGACCTCGGCGGTCTTTTTAAATAAGAACGGACGTCGCCTGTCGCGCCAGGCCGTGCATGCGATATGCGAGCGGTATGGGCGTCAGGTGGGGCTGGTGGGACTCCATCCCCACACGCTGCGTCACTCCTTTGCCACCCATATGCTTGCGGGCGGCGCAGACCTCCGTGTGCTACAGGAGATCTTGGGACATGCCGATATATCGACCACGCAGGTCTACACGCATGTCGACCGAACGCAACTGACCGAGGTCTATCTGGCGGCGCATCCGCTAGCACATCGCTAGCACCTCGCTGACCTGCATATTTATAAATATTAAATGGGACGGGCCCCAGATTGCCGAGACGCACTTTTGCGCGCATGGGCAATCTGGGGCCCGTCCCATTTTTCGCCAGACACCGACGCGGTGGTGGGCCGTGTGTACCGTGGGCGGGGGAGTTTGGGGGCGATGTGAACGGCGTGTAAAGGGACGTAAAAATCGCCTCAAGGTCAACTTGAAGGTTGAGGTTCGCGGGCGTGGTTCTACAGGTGGCATCCCGCTGTTGCTGTAAACACAACATATTGTGTTTTCGAACATATGCTTGGGGGTGTTTTGCAATATATGGTGGGTGGAGTAGTGGGGCGGGGTGGGGGAAGGGGTGGGGAAAGGTGTTGAAAAATGGGGCGGTTCCCCATATTATTAATGACGTCGACAGGCGGGGTGGTTCCCCGCGTACGTGCCATCTGAGTAACCGAGGGGAGGGCGCACATGGGAATGACTGGTGCATACGAGCGCAATCTCGATGCAAAAGGTCGTCTGTCCCTGCCTGCACCTCTTCGCGAGGAGCTTGGAGAGCACGTTCGCGTGTTCAAAGCCCTGGATGTCGATGCTCTGTACGTGTTCTCTGCCGAGGCCTTCGATAAGTGGGTCGAAGGACTCTTCGCGGGTCGTGAGGGCCACGAGGGTTTTAACCCGCGTGACATTAATGACCAGAAGCTCATGAGGGCGATCAACAAGCGCACCACGTCGATGGATGTGGACAGTGCCGGTCGTATCGGTCTTTCCGAGTCTCTCCGCAAGCAGGCGAACCTCGACCGCGAGGTCACGGTTGTGGGCAACTACGACCACCTTGAGGTTTGGGATCGCGCCGCGGCCGATGAGGACGATGACGATGAGGCCCTGCTGGACCTCTTCTTCTCGTGAGGGCAAGGCACGGGTAACGGATGGAGCGTGGGATCTTGACACAAGAATATCGGCATGAACCTGTCATGCTCGGCGAAGTGCTTGAGTCGCTGCGGCTAAAGAGCGGCTCCGTTGTCTGCGATTGCACCCTTGGCGGTGCCGGCCATTCGGTAAAGATGGCCGCGCAGGTGGGGGAGACGGGCCTTTTGCTCGGCGTCGATCAGGACGACATGGCCCTCGAGGCCGCTGGCGCCCGTCTGGACCGCGAGGTTCCCGGCGTTCCGCACCAGCTGCTGAAGGGCAACTTCGGCGACTTGGACGAGCTGCTTTGCTCGGCCGAGGTGCCCGGGGTCGATGGCTTCCTGTTCGATTTGGGCGTTTCGTCACCGCAACTCGATATCCCTGGTAGGGGCTTTTCGTATAACGAGGACGCCCCATTGGACATGCGGATGGATCCGGGTAATAACACCTTAAACGCAGCTGAGGTCATCAACACCTATAACGAACACGACCTCGCCCGGATTCTACGCGTCTACGGAGAAGAGAAGTTCGCCTCGCAGATTGCGCGCGAGATCGTGCGCCGCCGCGAGCAAGAACCGATCGAAACCACCGGCCAATTTGTCGAGATCATCAAGGCGGGTATCCCGGCTGCCGCTCGTCGGCATGGCGGACACCCGGCCAAGAAAAGTTTCCAGGCCATTCGCATCGAGGTCAATCACGAGCTCGATGTGCTCGAACGAGGGCTTGATGCCGCCACCAGGTGGCTCAACCCGGGCGGACGTATCTGCGTCATCTCGTATCACTCGCTCGAGGACCGTATCGTAAAGAACCACTTTAAGGAGATGAGCCAGGGGTGCACGTGCCCGCCGGAGATTCCGGTGTGCGTGTGCGGCAACGTGCCGATACTCAAGGTCATCACCCGCAAACCCTTGGTTGCCCAGCCTGATGAGGTTGAGCGCAACCCTCGGGCGAGATCAGCCAAAATCCGCGTGGCGCAGCGTCTGTAGGCGCGACCGCGCGATATTGGACCTCCCGCTCGCACCATAAACGAAGCTTAAACACACTACCAACGTACTCGGGATGGGAGGCGGCATATCATGGGCTACAACACTTCAAGCGCAGCACTCGCCTATGATATGAACGCCATGCCCGCCTATCGTGAGACGCCGCAGGCTCCCGTTGCTCCCCGTGAGCAGCGCACGCCGCGCTTTGATGTCTACACGGGCGCGGGCCGTCAGGCAAACCAGGCGGTAAGCCCGGTTTTCATGAGCGTTCTTAAAACGTTTTGCATCATTGCGGCTATCTTCATGACGATCGGCGTCGCCCGCGTGGCGCTCGCCGGCGTTACGGCCCAGGTGCTCAACAGCAACGCCGAGCTTACCAACACGCTCGAAAAGGCGACCGATGAGAGCTCCGACCTGGAGGTCATGCATTCGGTCTATGGCGCCGACACGCGCATTCGCGACCTTGCGGGCGCTTATGGCATGGTGGAGCCCAGCGAGAGCGTTACACTTGACTTTTCGCAGGATGCAGCCGCGGGCGCCAACGCGACCGCGACCGCTCAGTAGCAAGACGGTAGCTGAGTATGACAAATGACTATCGCCGCGGTTCCGATGGGGGCCGCGGTTCTGGACGTCCCTCGTCGCGGGGACGTTCTGGTTATCAAGGAACGGGTCGGCAATCTTACAACGCCGGGCGGTCCCGTGGCAACGACCCGGCGTCGCGACTTCGCGGCTCGGGCGGCCCTCAAGTGCATAACACCAGGTCGCGCAAGAGTTCGTCGACCGAATGGCTCACAGGCACGCCTCTGCCTCGCCGCAAAGCCGTCATGGGTTTCATTGGGTTTGGCTTGGGCTTGGGCGTCTTTCGTCTTGCCGACTATCAAATTGTCGAAGCCGATAAACTGCGCGAGCGTGCCGATGCGCGCCGCCTGCTTGCGCAGACCCTCTATGCCAAACGTGGCACCATCTACGACCGCAACGGCAACGTGCTGGCGTCGTCGGTCGAATGTCGCAACATCGCCGTGAACCCGCAGCTTGTCGAGGATGTCGACAAGACGGTGTCGGCGCTGGTCAAGGCAACTGGAATCGATAAAAAGACCTGCCGCAAGCTCGTCGAGTCCGATGGCACCTGGGTGTATATCAAGCGCCAGGTGGACGAAGACGATGCTGCGGCGCTGGAGAAGAAGAATCTGCCCGGCGTGCTTTTTGAGCAGGCCATGAAGCGCGTATATCCATACGGCAATCTGGCATCGCAGGTGCTGGGTGTAGTGAATGTAGACAACGACGGCTTGACGGGTCTCGAAAAGCAATACAACAAGCTTCTGACCGGCACGAACGGTTCTCTCGTACGCGAGCGCGCGAGGGACGGCAGCTATATCGCGGGCGGTGCCTATAAAAAGGTGGCTGCGGTCGACGGCGTTGATATCGTGACGACGCTCGACGTCAATATCCAGCGTGCGGCCGAGGATGCCCTGGCAGAGGCAGTTGAGAAGACTAAGGCCAAGAACGGCTCGGCGCTGGTCACCGATCCTACGACAGGCGAGATTTTGGCAGCCTGCTCGTACCCGACCTACGACCAGACCGATCTGGAGAATGCCAAGACCGAGGATATGAATCTGCGCCTGGTCACCGACGCCTACGAGCCCGGCTCGGTCTTTAAGACGCTCGTGGCGGGCGCCGGCTTCGACTTGGGCGTCGTGCGATCGAGTACGTCGTTTGAGGTGCCGGCGAGCATCAAGGTGGGCGACGATACCGTCACCGATGCCGACAAGCGCGACTATGCCATGACCATGGATGTGCGCGAGATGATGCGCCGTTCGTCCAACGTGGGCTTTGTCCTAGTGGGGCGCAAGATCGGTGCCGACGACTTTGCCGCCTATGTGGACAAGTGGGGCATCGGTCACAGCTCGGGTGTCGATTTTCCGGGAGAGAGCCTGGGTATCGTCAAGGAGCGTGACCAGTATGACGGCGCCACGCTGGGCTCGATGAGCTTTGGACAGGCACTGTCTGTCTCGCCGATTGAGATCGCACGTGCCGTGGGCGGCATCGCCAACGGCGGCGTGATGATGACACCGCACTTCTATAAGTCCAGCAAGGGCGACGAGAAGGACTGGGGCGAAGGCGAGCGCGCGATTTCGGAGGACGCCGCATCCCAGGTGACATCGTGCATGCAGACGGTCGTGTCCGAGGGAACGGGCGTTGGCGGCGCGGTTGACGGCTATGACGTGGCGGGTAAGACCGGTACGGCCGAACGTGCCGACGAGAACGGCGGCTACCTCAAGGAGAACTACATGTCGTCCTTTATGGGCTTTGCACCGGCACAATCGCCCAAGGTGCTGTGCTATATCACGCTCGACGGAACGCCGAGCGGCTCAGATGCCGCTGCGGTGCCGTTCCAGTCCATTATGGCCAACGCGCTCGACGTGCTGGGTATCCCGCACACGAAGTAGGGGGTTACAATCTTTGGGGCGTGGTTTGTTGTCCCATATGAGGGTGTTCACATGCCCTGCACCACGCATGGGCGGCGCTGGGATACAATACGCCGATAGCATTATTAGGTTTACAGGGGAGCTGCAATGATAGAGATCGCCGTCAACAACCTCGCGGCCGCAACAGGGGCCCGAACCGTGACGGGAGAAGCCGATCGGGTATGCCGCGGGTGCGTTATCGACTCGCGCCAGGTCGAGGAAGGGACGATTTTCGTCGCCTTTCCCGGTGAAAACGTCGACGGCAATGATTTTGCTTCCCGTGCCGTCCAGTCGGGTGCCGGCGCCGTCGTGATGACGCGTGAGCCCGAGGCCGAGCTGGTCTCGCTGGCGCAGGACAAGGGGTGCGCCATCCTGCTGACCGATGATCCCGAGGAGTTTCTGCTGCGTTTGGCGCACACGTATCGCCTGGAGCTTGGCTGCCTGGTCGTTGGTATTACCGGTTCCATCGGCAAGACGACGATCAAGGACGTGCTCGCCGCCGTGCTCGCCAAGCGCTATCGTGTCTGGGCCACCAAGGGCAATTTCAATAACCTGATCGGCATGCCGCTCACGGTGCTTTCCGCTCCGGCCGATACCGAGGTCCTGGTGCTCGAGATGGGCATGAACCATTTCCACGAGATTGAGCGCCTGACCCAGTCCGCCAATCCCAACCTTGCCATCGTGAGCAAGATTGGTACCTCTCACATCGGCATTTTGGGCAGCCGCGAGAACATCGCCCGCGCTAAGGCCGAGATTGTCCAGGGTATGTGCGCCGCCGGCGACTTCTTGCCGCTGCTGGTTTTGGGCGGTGAGGACGACTTTACGCCGTTCATTCGCGATACGTTCGCCCAGCCTGCTGGTATCGATGTGATGCTGGCCGGCGTCTCGGACGATGATGAGGTCCGTGCCCGCGACATTCGTGTTGATGACGAGGGCCGTCCGGTCTTTACGCTCGATTTTGGCCAGGGTGAGACGACCGATACCATGCTTGCCATCCCCGGCGTGCAGTCCGTCCCAAATGCCGTTAAGGCCGCCGCAGTTGCCTATCGCCTGGGCGTGACGCCCGAGCAGATCGATGCTGCCTTTAGGGGCCTCACGATCACCGGGCACCGCCAGGAGATCAAGCGCGCCAAGAGCGGTGCCCGCGTCATCGACGATTCCTATAACGCCAGCGCCGAATCCATGGCTGCTGGTCTCGATCTGCTGTGCTCGCTTTCGTGCACGGGGTCTCGCATGGCGATCCTGGGCGAGATGGGCGAGATGGGCGATGAGGCTCCTCGCATGCATGAGCTCGTGGGCGCCTATGCCGCCGCCAAGAAGCTCGACATGCTGGCGTGCGTGGGTGGTGAGCTGGCCCAGCTTATGGCCGATGCCGCGCGCATGATGGGCATGGACGAGGACCGCATCCAGGTGTTCTCCGATTATCAGCAGGTGCTCGACCGCATGGGCGGCGCGCTTGAAAAACATGATGTTGTACTGGTCAAGGGTTCCCGCTTTGTTGAGCTCGACCGCTTTGTGGAAGGTGTGTGCTAGCCCATGTTCGGCAATCCCTCGTATCCAACGTATCAGGCTTTTTTGGGGCTTGGCATCGCCGCTGCCATTGCGCTGCTGCTCATGCCGTGGTGGATCAAGCTACTTAAGGTCGAGGGTATCGGCCAGCAGGTTCGTGCCGACGGCCCCAAGCGTCATTTGGTTAAGCAGGGAACGCCCACCATGGGTGGCGTTGTCATTCTCGTCGCGATTTCGCTGACCTGCCTGCTGATGGGCAAGCTCACCACCGAGCTCGTGCTCGTGCTGCTCGCCACGCTGGCGACCGGCGTGCTGGGCCTGATCGACGACCTGACCTCCGTTACGCATGGGCGCTCGCTCGGTCTGACGCCTCATGCCAAGATGATCGGCCTAACCATTATCTGTGTCACCTTTACGGTACTTGCCGTTAACTGGTGCGGCGTCGCCCCCGAGATTCGTTTTCCCGGCGGCCTGACGATTGACCTTGGCGTGCTTTCGACCACCATCTGCGGCCTTTCGTTCCCGTGGCTCTACATTGTCTTTTGCTGGCTGATGATCGCCGGTCTTTCTAATGCCGTGAACCTGACCGATGGCCTTGACGGTCTTGCTGGCGGCACCTCCATGATTGCCATGCTCGCCATGGCTGCCATGGCGTTTTTGCACGGAGACGTGAACCTGTCCATCTTCTGCACCGCGTGTGCCGGTGCCTGCTTGGGCTTTCTGTGGTTCAACTGCTATCCGGCGAGCATCTTTATGGGCGATACCGGCTCGCTTGCCCTGGGCGCCGCGTTTGCCTGCACGTCCATCATGACCAACACCGAGGTCGTCTCCCTCATCATCGGCGGCCTGTTTATCGTTGAGACCCTGTCGGTCATGATTCAGGTTGTCTACTTCCACTTTACGCACAAGCGCGTCTTCCTTATGGCGCCCATTCATCATCATTTCGAAAAGAAGGGCTGGGCCGAGACCAAGGTCGTCATCCGTTTTTGGATTATCGCTGCTGCCTTTGGTGCCGTTGGCCTTGCTCTGTTCTTCCAGTTGGGATAGTGGTCTTTCATGCCTCTTGCTGATGTCTTTAGCCTGCTCGTTTTGGGTCAGGGCAAATCCGGTCTCGATGTCGCCCGCTGGGCGCTGGCACATCCCGAGCGCGTAAGCGCCGTTACCGTGTATGGCGGCGGCACCTCTGAGCCCAATGACGCCACGCGTGCGCTCGAGGCTGCTGGTGCGTCGTTTGTCTATGGGGCCGAACAGGTCGAGGGCGCCTATGACGTGTGCGTGACATGCCCGGGTATTTCGGAGTTCTCGTCCTTCTTTAAGGCGGGGCGTGAGCATGCCGCTCAGATTATGGGCGAGCCCGAGTTTGCCTATCGCTTGTCTCCCCAAAATTGGATTGCCATCACGGGCACCAACGGCAAGACAACTACCACGTCGCTGACTGATTATCTGCTCAAGGCCGCCGGTGAAGCCAGCGTGGCCGTCGGCAATATCGGTGAGCCGCCGGTGAACGAGATCGACGGCCGCGCACATAATGAGTGGTTTGTGGCCGAGCTGTCGAGTTATCAGATTGCTACGACCGCCGAGCTTCATCCTCGCGTGGCGGTGCTGCTCAACATCACGCCCGACCACCTGGGCTGGCACAAGAGCCACAAGAACTATGCGCTTGCCAAGATCAAGTTGTTCGAGAATATGGTCGACGACGACCTCGTGGTTATCGACGTTGAGGATGCCGGCATCCATGAGTTCGATGAGTACATCTACATGCCGGGCCGCCGCATCTGCAAGGTCGCTTTTGACGAGCCCGAGGGTGCAGACGCCGCCTTTGTGCGCGACGGCAAGATGATCGTGCGTCTGAAGGGTGTCGAGACCCCGCTCATCGCTACATCCGAGCTCAAGATCTCGGGCCATCACAATGTCATCAATGCCCTATGTGCTGCCACGGCTGCTTTGGCCGTCGGTGCCGATCCCGAGGGCATTTGCCGTGGTTTGGCATCGTTCCAGCCGCTGGAGCACCGCGTTGAGCCCTGTGGCGAGATCGATGGCGTGCGCTACGTCAACGATTCCAAGGCAACGAACACCGATGCAGTCGAAAAGGCCCTGACGGCGTTTCCCGACGACGATGTGATTTTGCTGCTCGGCGGCCACGATAAGGGTACGCCGCTTGCGGACTTTGCCCGCGTCGTTATGGACAACGTGCGCTCGGTCGTTTGCTTTGGCGATGCGCGCGAGCGCTTTACCGCCGCTATGGACGAGGCCGATGTCGATGGTGACGTGGATATCGCCCAGGCGGATGACCTGCGCGATGCCGTGGACGTCGCCCGTTCGCTGTCGAGCCGTGGCGACGTGATCTTACTTTCTCCTGCCTGCTCTTCGTTCGATGAGTTCTCGGGCTATGAGGAGCGCGGCCGCGTGTTTAAGGACTATGTGGCCCAGCTTGCCGCTGCGGCGAAATCGCAAATGGAATAGGGGTTGCCGGTGAGAGAGGAGAGCCCCCGACAAGGTATGAGGAGGCCCGACTCGGACCGTGCTTCCTCGCGGCGCAGCACACCGCGTTCCGGTCGCGGCGGGCAGACGTTTAGCGAACGCTATATTGCCGGCGTTCCCGCCCGTATCATGCGCCCCCGTTTGATATTCATGGCCTGCCTGTTTACCTTGGTGTGCTTTGGCCTGCTGATGGTGTACTCGGCGTCTTCGGTCGAGGCGCTGCACGAGAATGGCTCGGCGACGTTTTTTCTGTTTCGACAAGCCGCGTTTGCCGGAGTTGGCGTGCTGGCTATGGTTGCCATCGTGCGCATCTTGCCGGACAGTTGGTTTGGGGAAGACGTGCTCAGGATCTTCCTCATAGGCATGATAGGGCTACTGTTTCTGGTGTTCTTGGTGGGCAGCGGCAGCCGTGGCGCCACGCGCTGGCTCAACATCGCCGGCATTCAGTTCCAGCCTTCCGAGTTTTTAAAGCCATTTGCCATTGCGTATTCGGCCATCATGCTCGATCGCTTCTTTTCGCCCGGTGGCAACATCAACGAATTCCTTCGCAAGATGGGCATCTACCTGGGCATTTCGCTCTTTCTGATCTTTATCCAGCCCGATTTCGGTACTGTCCTGATCATCCTGTTGACCCTCATGTGCATGGCGTTGTTTGCGGGTCTCGACCCCAGATTTATCATCGGCGTGCTAATCTTCGGCATTCTCGTGATCGCGATTGCGCTTGTCGCAGAGCCGTACCGTATGGTGCGTATTCAGGTTGCCTTGAACCCTTGGGCCGACGAGTATGGTGACGGCTATCAGGCCACGCTTGCCATCATGGCCTTTGCCTCGGGCGGTCTGTTCGGCCGTGGCATCGGCAACTCAACCATGAAGTACTCGTATCTGCCCGAGGCGCACAATGACTACATTCTGGCTATCATTGGCGAGGAAGTCGGCTTTGTCGGAACCGTGCTGTTCTTCTTGGTGTTTGCGATGCTGATCTACTCGGCGTTTCGCATTGCCGAGCAGGCGACCGATCGTCGGGGCGCGCTCATGGCGTCTGGCTCCGCGGTCATTCTCGCAGTGCAGTTTTTGATTAACGCGCTGGGCATCCTCAACGTGTTTCCCATGACGGGCAAACCGTTGCCGTTTATTAGCTACGGCGGTTCGTCGATTATTGTGTCGCTTATGCTTGCCGGGTTGATCCTGCGCGTTTCGTACGAGAGCGCCCGCCGCGATGAGTATGACCGCCGCCGTGAGAGCTTTGCCGTTATGGACGAGAGCACCGCCGGCGTGCCCCACGTGCGCGGCGAGCGATCTTCGCGTAACGGTTTTACCGTCCTGGATGGCTCTGCGACCGAGCCGGCAGCCCGCCCGCGTCAGCGAACGGCGCCGCAAGGTCGTCCTCAGCGCCCCACTCCTCGCAATGCGGGCGGCGGATATAATCGAATCGATTTGAACTCGGACCCGTCGGCGCGTCTGCGCACCGACGACCAGGGACCGCGTGTACGAAGGGACTACCATGACCGATAAAATGACCGTTGCTATTGCAGCCGGCGGCACGGCAGGACACATCAACCCCGCGCTCGCCTTGGCCGAAGAGCTGCGTGACCGTGGCCACCATGTTGTGTTCGTGGGCCAGTCGCGAAAGCTCGAGGGTCGTCTGGTCCCCGAGGCTGGGTTTGATTTTGTGCCCATTACGGTCACGGGCTTCGACCGCTCCCGTCCTTGGACGGCGCTGACCTCGCTGTGGCGTGTCAACAAGGCCAAGCGTGCTCTCGCCAGTCATTTCTCAAAGGTCGGCAAGCCCGATGCCGCCATCGGTTTTGGTGCCTATGTCGAGGTTCCGCTGCTGGGGTGGTGCAAGGGCGCAGGCGTTCCGTATCTGCTGCATGAGCAGAACTCTGTTCCGGGACTGGCCAACAAGATGATGAACTCCCACGCCGCCCGCGTGTGCATCTCGGTGCCGGCAGCGCGTTCGGTCTTTGAGCGCGAAGGTGACCCTGACCACGTGCTCATGACAGGCAACCCCGTACGTCGCTCGGTAATCGAGGGCGATCGCGCTCGCGGCCGCAAGGCACTTGGCGTTCCCGAGGACGCTACGCTGCTGCTCGTCTTTGGCGGTTCACTTGGCGCCCAGCACCTCAATGAGCGCGTGGTTTCGCTCAAAAACGAGCTGCTTTCGCGCAAGAACCTCTATGTGTTGCATTCGACGGGTGCCGACGGCTTTGAGGAGACCGAGCGCGCTTTGGCGCTGACGCCCGAGGAGGCGAAGCGTTACCGCGTCCAGCCTTACATCGACAACATGGGCGATATGCTGGCTGCTGCCGATTTGGCGCTCTCGCGTTCGGGCGCATCGAGCGTGGCCGAGATCGCTGCGCTCGCCGTACCCTCGGTGCTCGTGCCGTATCCGCATGCGACGGCCGACCACCAAACCACCAATGCCCGGTATCTGGTCGACGCCGGGGCCGGCGTGCTCTGCGCCGATGCCGATATCGACGGTCCTGCCTTTGCCGATGAGCTGCTGCACCTGGTCGATGATGCGGTGGCGCGCGAGGCCATGCGTCAGGCGGCGCGTGGTCTGGCTCAGGATAGGGCTGCCGCTCTTCTGGCCGATGCGGTAGAGGGTTTGCGTTAGTTAGACGGGATATCGCCGGTCGCCCTCGCGCTGATGCGGTAGGTGCGGTACAGTTAACGGGTTACAGGCAGTGTTTACGCAAGGAGTACACGAGCACATGGCTGATTCCCAGACTGCAACCTCCGCGCCCGAGTTTAAGAGCGCCCACTTTATCGGTATCGGCGGCGCCGGCATGAGCGGCATCGCCCTCGTTCTGCACGATCGCGGTTATGCCGTTACCGGCTCCGACCTTAAGACGTCACGTTATATCCGCCAGCTTACGCGCGCGGGTGTGAAGGTGCATGTGGGCCATGAGGCCGCCACGATCGACGAGGTCAAGCCCGACGTGGTAGTTGTCTCCACCGCTATTCCGGAGTCCAACCCTGAACTCGTGCGCGCTCGCGAGCTTGGTATTCCCGTGTGGCCCCGTGCCAAGATGCTCTCTGCTTTGGGCCACGGCTACACCACTGTCGCTGTTGCCGGCACGCATGGCAAGACCACCACGTCTTCGATGTGCGCCACCATGCTCGACCGCATGGGTCTGGATCCGAGCTTCTTGATCGGCGGCATCGTCGAGGGCTATGACACGAACGGCAAGAACGGCTCGGGCGACTACTTTGTCGCCGAGGCCGACGAGTCCGACAGCTCCTTCCTGTTCCTGAACCCCAACGTAGTCATTGTGACCAACGTCGAGGCCGACCACCTCGATCACTACTCGGGTATCGAGGAGATCGAGGCAACTTTCGCCAAATTCATGAGCCTGGTGGGCGAGGACGGCACCGTCATCGTCTGCGGTGAGGACCCGCATCTGGTCGAGCTCGCCAAGTCGACGGGCCGTCACGTGCTTTCCTACGGCTTTGCCGAGAGCAACGACATCGTCTGCATGCACCCGGATGTTAAGGGCATCCAGAGTGACTTTATCGTTCGCTTTGAGGACGGCACTGAGCATGCTGTGGAGATCAAGAGCAATCCCGGTCGCCACAACATGCTCAACGCCACGGCGGTGCTTACCGTCGCCCATGTCCTGGGCCTTGACATCGACGCCGCCGCCAAGGCGCTCTCGAGCTTTGAGGGCGTCCGCCGTCGCTTTACCCACGTGGGCGATATCGATGGCATCACCGTGGTCGATGATTACGGCCATCACCCCACCGAGATCAAGGCGACGCTTGCTGCCGCTTCGTCGCTGGGCTACAAGCATGTCGACGTCGTGTTCCAGCCGCACCGCTATTCGCGCCTGCAGGCCCTGTGCGACGACTTTGCCGATGCATTTGCCAATGCCGATAAACTGCTGCTGATTGATGTGTTCTCGGCTGGCGAGATGCCCATTCCGGGTGTCACCTCCAAGATGCTCGCCGATACCGTGCGCGCCAAGCATCCTGGCAAGGAGGTCGTGTACTGCTCCAGCCGTCTTGAGCTCAATCAGGAGCTCGAGCAGATGGTGGGCGAGGGCGACCTGCTGCTCACTATGGGTGCCGGTGACGTTACGACCGTCGGTCCCGAGTTCATTGAGTATCTGACTGCCAAGAAAGACGCTTAAGTCTAATGGGTCTGTTTAACGCCGTCATGGCGCTCTCGGGCATGATCGACACGGATGTGATCGAGGACGAGCGCCTTGCGCGTCATACGAGCTATCGTATCGGCGGCAAGGCCGACCTCTTTGTGACGTGCCATAGCTATCATGCCCTCCGCCGCGCCGTGGCGGTGCTCGATCGCGAGCAGGTGCCGTGGGTCATCATCGGCAAGGGCTCCAATCTGCTGGTTGCCGATGGCGGTTATCGCGGCGCCGTCATTTCGCTCGGACGTGAGTTTCAGCGCACGGTTGTTGCCGATGACGGTTGTACGCTGACGGTCGGTGCGGGCGTGATGTTTGCGCGCCTGGTCAACGATGCCCTGTCGCGTAGCCTCTCGGGCCTTGAGTTTGCCGTTGGCATCCCTGGTTCGGTCGGCGGTGCGATATCTATGAATGCCGGCACACGGACCGAGTGGATTGGCTCGCTGGTTGAGGATGTCGTAACGTTTGACCCGGCATCCGGTATCAAGCATTATGCGGGGTCCGAGATCACTTGGGGCTACCGCGAATGTAGCCTTCCCCGCAATGAGATCATCCTCGAGTGTGTGCTCAAGCTTAAACCGGCGCCCAAGGCCGACATTCGCGAGCGCATGGAGCGGTACCTGACGAGGCGCAAGCGTACACAGCCCATGGGTCGCGCATCCTGCGGGTCGGTCTTTCGCAACCCGCCTGATGCGAGTGTGGGCAAGCTTATCGAGGATTGTGGATTAAAGGGTTTTTCGATTGGCGGCGCGGAAGTTTCGCCCGTTCACGCTAATTTTATCGTTAATAACGGAACTGCCTCGGCCGATGACGTTGCCGCGGTTATCAGACATGTGCACGGAAAGGTGAGGGAGGCGTATGGCATCGAGCTCAGACCGGAAGTTAAATTCCTCGGCTTCTAGAGCATCGAAACCCACCTTCCGCCGCGCCGGAGGGCGTTCCGGCGCGCCTGCCAAACCTCAACGCAATACCGTCGCGCACTCTAAGTCTGTCGGGCATGCTCGACAGACCAGTCGTCCGGTCGTCGGCTCGCAGCTCGGTAATCGTCCGGCCGCAAAAAAGTCCTCGCGTCCCTCGGTGACGTCAAAGCCTGTTATGGGCGCCAAGCCTGCCCGTCCCATGGCAACTCCCAAGCCCTCGACGGGAACTAAAGCGGCGCGTCCGGGTCGCACGCTGGGCGCATCGAAACCGCGCTCGCTGACATCGGTGTCGGCTACCGCCAAGAAGCCTTCGGGTAAAAAAGGCGTCAACCTGTTGTCTTCACTTGGGGCGATGGCAAATAAAACATCAGACGCCGCTTCTGTCGTTGCAGGCAAAGGCAAAATCGTGGGCGGCGTTCTGGCCGTCTTGGCCGTGCTCGTCGTCGTTGCCATCGTGGTGATCAACTCTGGATTGTTTACCGCCACTGATATTCAGATTCAAGGCAGCGAGCATGTGACGAAGCACGATGCTATCCAGCTGATCGATTTGCCCGAGGGAACGTCGCTTTTTAACGTCGATCCCGACCAGATTACCGAGGACCTCAAGCAGAACCCGTGGGTCTCGGGCGTGGATGTCCAGCGTCAGTTCCCGCATACGCTCATCATTACGCCTATGGAGCGCAAGGTCATCGCAATTGCCTATATCAGCTCCGATGACCTTGCCTGGGCCATCGGGGATGATGACACCTGGATCGCCCCGCTGTCGACGTCGGTCGAAGTGGACGACCAGGGCAACGTCATCACGACAGGGCAGGGCTCAGATACCCTGACCGGCATTGATGCTGCGCTGGCGCTCGCTAAGCACTATGGCGCGGTGTTGTTGACTGATGTCTCGGCGGATGTCGCTCCGGTTTCCGGCCAGGCGGTGAGCTCCAAGGCCGTTAAGGCCGGCTTGGATTATGTGCGTGGTTTTTCGAGCGAGTTCTTGGGACAAGTCAAGGATATTTCCACGCCTTCGGTCGAAGCCATCTCGGCAAACCTCAATAACGGCATTGAGGTGTCGCTGGGTGATTCGGACGATATCGCCAAGAAGGAACGCGTAGTCACCAAGTTGCTTTCGCAGGTAGAGGGCGTAACGTATATCAATGTGCGCTCTCCGGGCAACTACACATTTAGGAATGCTCCGACCTCGTAGCGCTGGTTGATGCTTTGTTGAGGGGCCATACCACGCCGTTTATCTGGTTTGTTTGGTTTTCACGGTCAATTATTTGACTGATACGTTCATAATGTGCAACCATAATACGGTTTACCTTTGCATTTACTTTCAACCTGAAGGTTAATGTGCGCAGGGGTCGACCCATGCTATGGCTATAACCTTTGTTCGGAGGACCGACATGCACGAGACAGAGATCAACAACTACCTTGCCGTCATTAAGGTGGTCGGCGTCGGCGGCGGCGGTACCAACGCGGTCAATCGAATGATCGAAGAGGGCATCCGCGGCGTCGAGTTTGTTGCCATCAACACCGATGCTCAGGCACTCGCGATCTCTGATGCCGATATCAAGGTGCACATCGGCACCGACCTTACCCGCGGTCTGGGCGCCGGCGCCAACCCCGAGGTTGGCCGCAAGGCTGCCGATGAGTCCCGCGACGACATTGCCGAGGCGCTTGCTGGCGCCGACATGGTGTTCATCACCTGCGGCGAGGGCGGTGGCACCGGTACCGGCGCTGCTCCCATCGTTGCCGATATCGCGATGAACGAGGTCGGCGCACTGACCGTCGCCGTCGTGACCAAGCCCTTCACCTTCGAGGGCCGCAAGCGCAAGAAGAGCGCCGAGGAGGGTATTAAGACCCTCTCCGATTGCGTTGACACCATGATCGTCATCCCCAACGATAAGCTGCTCGACATCGCCGAGAAGAAGACCACCATGCTCGAGGCCTTCGCGATTGCCGATGGCGTCCTTTCCCAGGGCACCCAGGGCATCACCGACCTCATCACCGTCCCCGGTATCATCAACCTGGACTTCGCCGATGTTAAGACCATCATGAAGCAGGCCGGTACCGCCATGATGGGTATCGGTACCTCTTCTGGGGATACTCGTGCCGTCGACGCTGCCCAGCAGGCCATCTCCAGCCCGCTGCTCGAGAGCTCCATCGATGGTGCCACGCGCGTTCTGCTCTCCATCGCCGGTTCCAAGGACCTGGGCATCCAGGAGATCAGCGACGCCGCCGACGTTGTCGCCAACGCCGTCGACCCCGAGGCGAACATCATCTTCGGTACCGTTGTCGACGAGTCCCTGGGCGATCAGGTGCGTATCACCGTCATCGCTACGGGCTTCTCCGATTCCAACGTCAACCGTCAGGACGAGCTCTTTGCTGCTCAGCAGTCTCAGAGCAAGGCCGCTGCCTCCGCTGAGCCGCAGCGCACCGCTCCGGCTGCCAGCCCGGCTCAGGCCGCTCCGACCCGCAACGTCGGTGGTACCGAGCTGCCCAACTTTGGCAACGACCAGTTCGAGCTTCCCGACTTCCTGAAGCGCGGCAGCTTCTAGTTCGTTTTTCTCAACGACCTGCACGGGGTGTGTCCATTTGGATGCACCCCGTTTTGTTTCTCGTTTGTAAACGAAAGCCTCCAATCTCCTTACGTTCCCTTTACGTTTGGTCCCTACCGCTGCGGGTATCCTTTTAAGGAAGTATGACAGCCGTATAAACGCGGACTGCGCGGCGACGCCGCGGTACTTGTGTTATTAGGAGGCTTTAGTATGGCAGCACGTGCGGACAGGGTTTCGCGTGTCGACCATGATGGAGTTACGTTGGTGGAGGGCGCGACATCCGATGTCCGCTTTGCCTTCACCGAGCGCGCCGGTGGTGTTTCCGAAGATGCGTACTCCTCGCTTAACTTGGGCTCGCATGTTGGCGATGACCCCTTTGCTGTTCAAGAAAATCGTCGTCGCGCGCTCGAGGCTATGGGTGCCGCCGAGTGCGAGCACAACCTGCTCGTTCCCAATCAGGTCCATGGTGACCATATCGTTGCGGTGACCTCGAACGGCGCCGATGACCTTGAGGACGTCCGCGAGCAGATTGCCGAGGGCTGCGATGCCATCGTCTGTACGGCGCATAACGTGCCCGTGCTGCTCTGCTTTGCCGACTGCGTTCCCGTGGTGCTGGTGGCCCCTGGCGGATTTGCCGTGGTGCACTCCGGTTGGAAGGGTACGATTGCACGTATTTCCGCCAAGGCGTGCCAGGCGCTTTGCGATGCTGCCGGCTGCGATGCGAGCGACGTTTCCGCCTATATCGGCCCCCATATCTTGGGTGACGAATATGAAGTATCCCAGGAGCTCATGGATCGCTTTGCCGCCGAGTTCTCTTGCATCGATGCGAGTACCTCTCGCATGCTCGATCTTTCCGCTGCCATTTGCGAGGCGCTGGTAGATGTCGGTGTCGACGCGGATAATATCGTGGATACCCAGCTTTCGACTGTGCGTCAGAATGACCGCTTTTATTCCTACCGTAACGAGGACGGCGCCTGTGGGCGCCATGCTGCGATCGGCGTGATGCTATGAGAAAGATCGTATCGATCCTGAGCGCCGCTGTGCTTACGCTTACGCTGTGCGCCTGTTCTTCGGGATCTTCTACCTCTTCCATTACTGTCGCCGGCTCCACGACCTGCCTTCCTATCGCCGAGATTGCGGCAGAGGGCTTTAAGGAGGAGACCGGCATCGACGTGCTCGTTTCCGGTTTGGGCTCTTCCGCTGGCATCGAAGCCGTCAGCGCTGGCACGGCCGATATCGCCAGCTCCTCCCGTGGACTCAATGCCGACGAACAGGATCTGGGCCTGACTCCCATCGTCATTGCCCACGACGGTATCGCGGTCATCGTGAACGACGATAACCCGGTCGATAACCTCTCGACCGAGCAGCTCCGCGATATTTACGCCGGTAAGATCACCAACTGGAAGGAAGTCGGCGGAGAGGACCTGAAGATCCAGGTCATCAACCGAGACGAGGCGTCCGGCACGCGTGAGGCCTTCCGCACCATCGTGATGGACGGCACCCCGTTCGATCGCCGCTCGGCCGTTCTTTCGGGCACGGGCCAGGTGCGCGACGTGGTATCTCGTTCGCGCGGGGCTATCGGCTACATTTCACTGGGGTTCGTCGATAGCCTCAACGCCAAGACCTCGGTCAAGGCCGTCTCGGTCAATCATGTTGAGGCGTCCGAGAAGACGGTCGCGAGTGGCGGCTATCCCATCTCGCGCGACCTTTACTTCTTTGTGAAGGGTGCGCCTTCGCAGCGGGCGCAGGATTACATCGACTACGTGACGTCCGAAAAGATGGACAAGCAGATTCGCGAGGCGGGCTTTATTCCCGTCACCAACGACGAGAAGGGGAGTGAGTAGCATGGAAGCACAGGAAAACTCCCAGACTGAACAGAATGCTCAGGCGCCCAAGAAGCGCGAGCTGGCGCTCGTATCGCGCAGCACCTATATCAAGGAGAAGGCGCTGCAGTGGATCTTCTTTGCCTGCGCGTTCTTGGCGGTTGTTACCGTCATCCTGATTTTTGTCTTTACCACGTACTCGGCGCTGCCCGTCTTTACCGACATTGGTCTGGCGGACTTCTTTAGCTTTACGTGGGCGCCCTCTGAGGGCCACTACGGCATCGTGTCGCTGCTTGCCGGCTCGGGTCTGGTGACCGTCGGTGCACTCGCCATGGGTGTGCCCCTAGGCGTGGGCACGGCCGTGTATCTGGTCGAGATCGCCGGCAAGCGCGTGCGCAAGCTCATCAGCCCTGCCGTTGACCTGTTGGCCGGCATCCCTTCTATCATCTATGGCTTCTTTGGCATGATCATCATCCGTCCGTTTATCGCGCAGGTGACCGGTGGTCTTGGTTTTGGTGCGCTGACGGCGTGGTTCGTGCTTGCCATCATGATCGTCCCTACCATCACTACGCTCACCATCGATGCCCTCAATTCCATTCCCATGGGCATTCGCGAGGCATCGTATGCCATGGGCGCCACCAAGTGGCAGACCATCTATAAGGTCGTGCTACCTGCCGCCAAGCTGGGTATCGTGGATGCCATCGTGCTGGGTATGGGCCGTGCCATCGGCGAGACCATGGCCGTGCTCATGGTCGTGGGTAACGCCCCGGTTATTCCCGACAGCATTGCGAGCCCCATCTCGACGCTCACGAGCCAGATCGCGCTCGACATGAGCTATTCCTCGGGTCTGCACCGCTCGGCGCTGTTCGGCATGGGCGTGGTCCTGTTTATCATCTCCGCCACGCTGGTGGGCGTCGTCCGTCTGATTTCCAAGAAGAAGAGGGGGTAGGCTATGTCCGATTCCGTTGACACGACGGTCGATACGACCTCGTCGCGCGAGCGCATCAAGCGTGCCCTTTCCCACGGCAAGAAGGGCCGCATCAACAAGGACCTGTCCAACAAGATCATGCTTGGCGTGTTTCGTGCCGCGGCATACATTACCACACTGGTGCTGGTCGCTATCATCGCCTACGTGGTCATTAACGGCCTGCCGCATATCTCGCTCGACTTTATCTTCGGTTGGCCCCAGGGCGTCAACGCCGAGGGCGGAATTTGGCCCACGATCGTCTCGACCGTCTATGTGACGGCGCTCGCCATGCTTATCTGCACGCCGGTTGCTGTGCTGGCAGCCGTCTATCTGGCCGAGTACGCCAAGCAGGGCAAGGTCGTCGAGCTCATTCGCTATGCTGCTGACGCTTTGGCCTCGGTGCCCTCTATCGTTATGGGCCTGTTTGGCTACGCCTTGTTTGTCGAGGCCATGGGTCTGGGCCTTTCGATGGTCTCGGCCGCTCTGGCACTCGCGCTCTTGATGCTTCCCATCGTCATGCGCACCACCGAAGAGGCCATTCGCGCCGTTCCGCGCTATATCCGTTGGGGCGCGTACGGCCTGGGCGCCACCAAGTGGCAGGTCGTCTCCAAGATCGTGCTTCCTTCTGCCTTTGGCCGTATTGCCACGGGCATCGTCCTCGCCATCGGCCGTGCCATTGGCGAGACCGCGGTGGTGCTCTACACCATGGGCCAAGCCATCAATCTACCTATTTCGCCGCTCGATTCCGGCCGCCCCATGACGGTTCACCTGTACCTGCTTGCAAACGACGGCATCAACATGAACGCAGCCTACGGCACCGCGCTCTTGCTGATGGTGATCATTCTGGCCTTCAACCTGTTTGCGCGCTTCCTGTCGCGCAAGCGTCGCTAGTTAAGGAGTCCCATGTCCGTTTATCAGTCCGCTCCCACGCTGGAGCAAGCGGCCATTACGGCCAAGGATTTCAACTTTTGGTACGGTGACTTTCATGCGCTGACGGGGCTTGACCTCAACATCGCCAAAAACGCCATCACCTCCTTCATTGGCCCTTCGGGCTGCGGCAAGTCGACGTTTTTGCGCTGCATCAACCGCATGAATGATCTGATCGAGGGTACGCGCGTCGAGGGCACCATGACGCTCGACGGCAATGATATCTATGCCGAGGGCGTCGACCCGGTCGATCTCCGTCGTCGCGTGGGCATGATCTTTCAGCAGCCCAACCCGTTTCCCAAATCCATCTACGAGAATGTCGCCTTTGGCCCTCGTCTGCAGGGCGTGACTAGCAAAAGCGACCTCGATGACATCGTGGAAGAATCGCTCAAGCGCGCCAACCTCTGGAAAGAGGTATCCAATCAGCTCAACAAGGATGGTTTGGCGCTCTCGGGCGGTCAGCAGCAGCGTCTGTGCATCGCGCGCGTGCTTGCGGTGCAACCCGATGTCCTTCTGATGGACGAGCCCTGCTCCGCCATCGACCCCACGTCCGTCTCTAAGGTCGAGGATCTGATGGCCGAGCTGGCGCCCGAGATGACGATCATCATCGTCACGCATTCAATGCAGCAGGCAGCTCGTATTAGCGACTACACCGCATTCTTCTTGCAGGAAGTTGCCGGCGAGCCCGCCACGCTCATCGAGTATGGTCAAACCGACGCCATCTTCACCAGCCCGGTGGACTCGCGGACGGAAGACTATATCACCGGCCGCTTTGGCTGATCGGTGCGACTAGTCCCAAGCCGATCGGATCTGGTCCGGTGCGTATTCACTGTGCGGGCGGCATGACCGCACCCAACTGATTGGAGTGAACCATGCGCAAACTGTTTTCCCGTCAGCTCATCGAGGCCCGTCACGAGATGCTGAGCATCTACGAGGCCGTCGATCTGGCCCTCCACGATGCCGTGAAGGCCTATGTGACCGACGACCGCAAGCTCGCCACCAAGACCAAGAAGCGCACGCTTTCGATTGACGCACGCTGCGCCAACCTGGAGGCCGTCTGCTACAACCTGATTGCCACGCAGTCACCGGTCGCCTCCGACTTTCGCTTGCTGCAGACGATCATCTACGTCGACTTTAACCTGCAGCGCATGACCGATAAGGTTCGCCAGATTTGCCGCGCCACGCGTCATATGATCAAGGCCGACATCTCGCTGCCCAAGGAGCTTGTCGGCACGGTCGAGGCCGAGGCTGAGGCCGTCTACCAGGTACTGGGCTCTTCGCTTTCTGCGCTCGTCACCAACGACATGTCCATCATCTGCAACTTGGCCGTCGAGGACGAGCCAGTGCACGCCGCCTACGAGAAGTTCTTCCGCACCTTTAACCGCATGGACACGGGCGATTTTATGGACGACGACAGCAACTATGACGACCTGCGCCGCGCCATCATGGTATCGCGCTATCTCGATCGCATCGCCTCGATTTCCATCGATGCCGCCTGCCGTCTGACCTTCCTGTTGACCGGACAGCGTATGACTGCCGGTGATATCGCCTGCACTGATGAGGATGAGCTCGAGAGCATGCGCGTGCCTTCGGGCGAGGGTGTTATCATGAGGCCCGCCGTCGATGCACGCTACGTTGCCAAGGTGCCCGTTAACGAGGTCAGCGAGGGTCTTCGCTACCTGCTCGATCATCTTGAGGACGAGGACGATGGCGAGGACGACGAGGAGTAAGTAACCCCGTTCATCGAAAGATTGTAAATACCTAAGTGAGCGCGGCCTTGCACATGCGGGGCCGCGCTCTTGCGTTAGCATGGGACTACTTGTTTGGCTGTCAGCGGAGGCGATTAGCAATGGATAACTATTTGGACTTGATGCGCGCTCGCCGCGAGCGGATTCTGGAACGTTTTTATGCGGCGCTCGATCGCGCGGGCCGCCCCCACGACGCCGCGCGCCTCATTGCCGTGTCCAAGACCGTTGGTGTCGATGAGACCGTTGCCGCCATCCAGGCGGGGTATCGCCATTTTGCCGAGAACCGCCCGCAGGAGCTGGTTCGCAAGCTCGCGGGTCTGGCGGAGCATCCGGAGCTGCCCGAGGTGCGCTTCGATATGATCGGCAACCTGCAGACCAATAAGATAAATGCGGTGCTGGGCTCAGCCGAGCTGATTCACTCGGTGGGTTCGCTGCATCTGGCGCAGGCGATCTCGAGCCGTGCTGTCCGCAAGATTGGGGCAGGCGAGCTTGCCGGCCCTCAGCGTGTGCTCATTGAGGTCAATGTGAGTGGTGAAGAGTCGAAGGGAGGCTTTTCGCCCGATGAGATTCGCGCCGCCGCGGGTGAGCTTGCGGAGCTTGAGGGAATTTGCGTGCAGGGGCTTATGACTATGGCGCCCCGGGGGAATAAGGATGTGGCACGCCGCACCTTTGCGGGGCTTCGTGAGCTGAGGGATGAGCTGGAGGCGGCGCATCCCGATTTGAACCTACCTGAGCTTTCCTGCGGCATGAGCGAGGACTTTGAGCCTGCCCTTGAGGAGGGCTCTACACTCGTTCGCCTGGGCAGGGTAGTATTTAGCCCGGAGTTTGCAGTAAAATAAGGCTCTGAAGTGCGCACTGATTATCGGGGCGCCTGCACTAAACCGCGAGAGGACACAACCATGGGCTTCCTTGACGAGATTAAAAATAAGATGCACCTGGGCGGCCAGCAGGGTTACGACCAGGGTTATGGCCAGGACGACGACTACGGCTACGATGACGGCTACGACGATGGCTATCAGAACAACGGCTACAGTGGTGCTTCGGGCGAGGGCTTCTACACCCAAGACGAGCCGAGCAACGGCCTGCTTGGCCAGACGCGCCGCGGTGAAGCTGAGTCGGTTGCCGTGTATACGCGCTCCGGTCAGCTGGTCGGCGATGACTCCCGCCATGCCACGACGTATAACCCGCCTTCGCGCTCGCAGGACAGTGTTGCGAGCGGTTATCGTCCTGGTGCCTATGACACGCCGTCGAGCTACGCCGAGAATACCCGCGCCCGTGCCGCCGCTGCACCCGCGCCTGCACCGAGCGATGCCTCGGCCTATGCGAGCAATATCATCAACGCCACGCCGCAGCTGCCGGCCTATGTCCTGCGCCCCGAGAGCTATGACGACGTGGAGACCGTGGTGCGCCGCGTTCGCACCAAGCAGCCTGTCGCACTGATTTTTGTGGGCGTACGCACCGAAGTTGCCAAGCGCGTCTTG
This sequence comes from Collinsella sp. CLA-ER-H3, assembly GCF_040092425.1. NCBI lineage: Bacteria > Bacillati > Actinomycetota > Coriobacteriia > Coriobacteriales > Coriobacteriaceae > Collinsella > Collinsella sp. CLA-ER-H3. Next base: position 104,121 of record NZ_JBBNLP010000009.1, on the reverse strand, counting down.
GACTTCTCTTACGGCTTTGCCTGCGGTCTGGGTGCCACGGTCAAGGAGGTGGGCGACCGCGTGTTCATGGTGCTGCCCGCCGGTTGCGAGGTCAAAGATTCCGATCTCAAGAAGCTTCGTGCCGACGGCTACCTTAAGTAAAGACAAGACGAGGAGATTCCCATCAACATCTACACTATCGTCCAGCTGGTCAACACGCTGTTCAACTTCTATTCCACGCTCATTGTCGTCTACTGCTTTATGACGTGGATTCCCATGAAGCAGGGTGGTTTGCTTCAGGATATTGCCGCGGTGCTTGATAGCGTGTGCGGTCCGTGGCTCAACCTGTTCCGTCGTTTCATCCCGCCGATGGGCGGTATCGATTTTTCGCCGGTCGTTGCGATTATTGCGTTGCAGTTGGTGCAGAGGCTGGTTCTGCAGCTTCTTATAGGTATACTCGTGTAGAACTGACTTAGTAACTTACGTCGGGCGTGTAGCGCCGAGGCGATGAAAAAGGAGACTTGTTATGGCTATTACCCCTGCAGACATCCAGGCTCAGACTTTCTCTGAGGCCAAGCGTGGCTACGATCCTGCTGAGGTCGACGTCTTCTTGGAGACGCTGTCTTCCGAGGTTGACGCTATGCTCGCTAAGATCGTCGACCTTAAGGGTCGTCTGACTGCTACCGAGCAGCAGCTTGCCGATGCGCAGGCTCAGCTTGCCCAAGCTCAGGATGCCACCGCCCAGGCCGTTCCTGCCGCCCCCGTGGCTGCTCCCGCCCCTGACTTCTCCGCTCAGGAGCGCCAGATTTCCGCTGCCCTGATCGCTGCCCAGCAGACCGCTGAGACCATCGTCAACGATGCCAACGAGAACGCTGAGCGTATCCGCAACGAGGCTGACGCCAAGGCCCGCGAGGTTATCCGCCAGGCTCTGACCGAGAAGCAGGCCGAGCTCGAGGAGATCGATCGTCTCAAGGCTTCCCGTGAGGAGTTCAAGGCAGAGTATCTCAAGCTCATCCAGCACTTCATGGACGATGCCCAGAATTCCTTCCCGGCCGATCTGATGGCCTCCACGCCGGTCGGTTCTGCCGCTTCTCCTGCAGTGACTGTTCCCGCCGAGCCGCTGCCCGTCGCTGACCCGGTTGTCCCCGTGGCCGATCCCTTCGCCCCGATCGACAACTTTGCTGCCGACGACCTGGACTAACATTCGGCCTACAATTTAGTGCCTAGAAAGGACCCGCAGCTTGCGGGTCCTTTTTTATGACTGTGCAGGGGCGCGCAACATAAAAAACCGAGCCCTGCACATTGTGGCGCAGAACTCGGCGAATGGGTGAGCGGTAAAAGGTAGGTTTTAGGGCATGTGCCAAAAAACTACTTGAGGAGGAAGTTGGGGAGGGGAATGGTACGGGCCTCGCGATGCTCGGGGTCGGCGATGTGGTCGGCAGGATAGCCACAGACAAGCATGTGATAGGGATAAACGCCCTTGGGCAGATTGAACTGCTCCTGTGCCACCTCTGGCTTAAAATGGCATACCCAGCACGTTCCCAGGCCCTGCTCGGTGGCCTCCATCATCATCTGATCGCAAACGATGGATGTATCGATTTCGCTGGAATTCATCTGATCATACGGGCGCACCCAAGCATCATCGGTAACGCTGCAAATAAGGAAGATAAGCGGAGCGCCAAAGATAGACCCATCACGAGCAAACCGAGGCTGACAAGCAGCAGCCTTCTCCAGAAGCTCAGGCGTATCCAACACCATCACACGGGTTGGATGATTATTACAAGCAGAAGGAGCAATCCGCCCAGCCTCAACAATGGCATCCACCACAGCCTGCTCCACAGAACGATTCTCAAACTCGCGACAAGAATAACGACCCCGAGCCAGATCCAAATAAGACATACAAGCCCTCCAACAATTTAATAACGAAATAAAAGACAACCAAAGGGTACCCAGAGCAACATTCAGCCAAACGCTCAGCGCTGCCCAAAGTCATGACTGATGCCAAAGACGCTTTCAACCAAAGCCACCATGCATTCCGCCTATTAGCCCAGGTTCCCAATGGTGATACGTAAGGCGAAGGCCCGACACCTATTTACTTTCGAACGACTCTGCCACGCAGCCGGAGTGAGAAAGCAAATAGGTGCCGGGCCTTCGCCGGTGGGACGCGTACCACTAATTAACCGCTTTTGAACGACTCTGCTTGCAGCCGGAGTGAAAAAGGTATTAGTGGCCGGGCCCGCGACCGGTGGGATACGTGCCCCCAATTAACTGTTCTTCATGACAATCGAATCCACGACATCGGCCACATTCTCGCAGCAGTCGGCGCAGTACTCCAGGAAGGCGTACACGTCACGCCAAGCGATGACCTCGAGCGGGTCCTTGCCGTTAACGTGCAGGTTACGCATGGCGTTGATATAGAGCTCGTCGGCCTCGGACTCGATGGTGTTGATCTGGATGACGAGCTCGCGCAGCGTTTTGGACTTGCGGTAGTTAGGCAGCTCGACCATCAGGTCTTTCATGGCGCGGCAGGCGTCGGTCACCTTGTGGGCGATCACGATGGCATCGGGATGGATGCTCTGGATGTTGGTGAAGTAGACGCGCTGCACGACGCCCTCGATGCGGTCGAGCACGGTGTCGAGCGAGCAGCTCATCAGGTCCAGATCCTCGCGCTCAAGCGGGGTGATAAAGGCGGTGAGCAGGGCGTCCTCAAGCTCATGGTGCTTCTTGTCGGCCGCATGCTCGATCGCATGCATCTTGTCGAGCATATCGTGAATCTTTGCGGGATTGAAGTTCTCGAAAATCTTGGTAAGCAGCTCGGCGGCCTGGACGGCGAGGTCGGCGCAGGCGACGTAGTTGTCAAAGTAGAACGAATCGGGTTTCTTTGCCATGAGTGGGTCCTTTCGAGGCGAAGACGGGTGGGCGAGGTGTTACGGTCCGGATGGACGTTCGGTTTGACTAGAGGAACATCATGAACAGCTTGGCCATGACAAAGCTGATGAGTCCGCAGGCGGGGAAGGTGAAGAACCAGGTGAACATCATGTCCTTGACGACGCCGAAGTTGATGGCCGAGAGGCGTTTGACGGCACCGACGCCCATGATGGCGCAGGTCTTGATGTGCGTGGAGGACACGGGGATGCCGGTAAGGGTGGCAAGCAGCAGGTTCGCGGCGCCCGCCAGGTCGGCGGAGAAGCCCTGGTACTTTTCGAGCTTGACCATGCTCTGGCCAACGGACTTGATGATGCGCTCGCCGCCCACGCTGGTGCCGATGCCCATGGTGGCCGAGCATAGCAGCATAATCCAGATGGGGATGCCGGCATCGCCGACGCTCGTCTGGCCGCTGGCAAAGGCCACGCCTAAAAAGAGCACGCCGATGAACTTCTGTCCATCCTGCGCGCCGTGCATAAAGCTCATGGCCGCAGCGCTCGCGATCTGAGCGTATTTAAAGAAGACATTGGCACGTCGCCTGTTGGCGGCGGCGAAAAGAATCGAGACGAGCTTGCACAGGACCCAGCCCATGACAAAGCCCAGACCGATGGAGAGCGCCAGGCCGTAGATGACCTTCATCCACTCGTGGACGTTGACGCTGCTCGCACCGCCGAGGGCGATGGCGGCACCGGTCAGGCCGGCGATAAGGCTGTGGCTTTGCGAGGTGGGGATGCCAAAACGCGACGCTGTGGCGCCGTAGACGACGATGGAGAACAGCGCCGCGCACAGACAGGCGAGCGCCATGGTGCTGTTTCCGCCAAAGTCGACAATATGGGAGATGGTGTTGGCGACGCTCGCGTTAAAGTGCGTCATGATGAGCACGCCAAGGAAGTTGAATGCGGCACTCATGAGAATAGCGGCGCGGGCGGGCATGCAACGCGTAGTGACGCAGGTCGCGATGGCGTTGGGTGCGTCGGTCCATCCATTGACGAAGATGGCGCCGAGCGCGAGGATCACGGTGACGGCAAGGACTGGGTTCGACACAAGTTGGCCGAGGAAGGTTGAGAACGTTACGTCCATATATGGGCTTTCTCGAAGTTTGCAGGCACGTTACAGAAACATGATAAATCGTATCACCTCCTGCGGGTTTCTTTACCGAGTTCTGATGGGAGCAGTGAATTTTTTGGCACTAAAAATGAATATTAGCCCTGTTGACCGTGGGTGTTCTTTTTGCTAACACACCATGAGGACACGTGCGCGCGCCCCAACACCCCAAAACCACAGCCTGTTCGCTTTACAACATGCAAACATGCGTTCGATAATAGGAGGCATGGAATATCGACAGACAGATGGCAAAACTCGGCGCGTGCACAAGCAGTATGTGGACGTCGTGGCTCGCATCCTCGCGGGCGGACAGGTCGTGCCGGTCACCGTCTGCTGGGTCGACGGTCGTTGCTTTACGATTGACGAGATTGTCTCGACCACTGGGTTTGGCCTGACGGTTCACGGCATTCGTACGGCAACCTATAAGGTGCGTTTTGGCGGGCACGCGACCGAGTTGTATCTGGAGGACCAGACGCGCGAACGGCCAGATGGCTCGCAGGCCCATCTGATGCGTTGGTGGGTGTGGGCATTCGACCGCACGCTCGAGGGCGAGCGCCGTGGGTAAGGACGTACGGCATTCGGGTACAATGACAGGAATCTTGTCAGCTACTGCGCCGTTATTTGTGGCGCTTTTTGAAAGGACGGACCTATGAACGATATCCAGGGCTATCAGAACGGCCCCGTCGAGAGCGGCGCAAGCCGCGCCAAGGAGATGTCGCCGCGCGCGTACAATCTCGCCATGTCTGCCCTGATCTTCTTGGGCTTTTGCGCCATGGGCGCCGGTGCCTACTTTACGAGCACCATGTCGTTTGCGCGCATGATGATGAGCGGCGCCGCCTTGCCGCTGGTCTTTGGCTCGTTTATTTTGACCATCGTCGGCATGGTCATGATGTCGGCCGCCGCCAGCAAGCAGTCCGTGGGCCTGTCCCTTGTGGGCTACGTAATCTTTGCGAGTACCTTTGGCCTGACCGCGTCGTTTGGCCTTGCCAACTACGACCTGCCCACCATCAACACCGCCTTTATCGCCACGGCCGCCATCACCTTCGTCTTTGGCGCCTTGGGCGTGACGTTCCCCAAGTTTTTCCAGCGCGTATATGGCATCGGTTTTGGCATTCTGCTCGCCACTATTCTGGTTGAGATCGTGCTGATGTTCATTGGCGTCTCGCAGACCATCACCGACTTGATCGTGATCGTGGTGTTCGCCGGCTTTATTGGCTACGACACCTATGCTGCCACGACGGTGCCGCCTACGCTGCCCAACGCCGTGCTCATGGCGTCCAATCTGTTCGTGGACATTATCAACGTGTTCCTGCGCATCCTGAACATCCTTGGCCGTCGCGACTAGTGACGAATTGCGGCGGTGCTTGCCGTGTGTGCAAATCGATGCGAAAGGCGGTCCTTCGGGGCCGTCTTTTTTGTACGCGGCGGGGTATCATGGATGGGAAAAGCCGATAGCGGCAGAGACCGAGAAAGGTGACCACTTATGGCAGACGTCGACAACAGGAACCGTAACCGCAGGTCCAATCCCAAGCGCGAGGCCCGTGCCAAGGCCGCCGAGCGTCACGTGGCGACCGTGTCCGAAGCGTGCGCCAAGGATATCGAGCGCTCGCTTGCTGGCGTGCGCGAGTTCGATGGTATGCCCGCCGGATTTGTCGCGGCGATGAAGGCCAAGGTTCAGAGTGCTGTGGCCACCGAAGAACAGGTTGCCGAGGACGTCGAGGGCGCGGAGGCTGCCGAGACCGAGGCAGCGCCCGAGCCCGTCGAGGAGCCTGCCGAGGAAATCGCCGAAGCTGAGTCCGCGCCCGCTGAGGAGCCCGCTCCGGTTCTGCCCGAGGTCACCGTGCTCGATGCCTCCGCCACGCAGGCCATCCTGGACAACGGTCGTGGCTATGCGCAGTTCTGCGACATGGCCGTGCTCGCCTTTGCCTCGTTCACCAACCCGGGCGGTGGCTATATTCAGGGTTATCTGGGCCAGGAGGCCACGCTGTGCGCCGATTCGTATCTGTACAACGTTCTCGATAAGCAGCGTAAGTGGTACGGCGAGAACCGTCGCCGCAACATCAACTGCGAGCTCTATCGCAACCGCGCCCTGGTGGTGCCTGCGGTGCGCTTCGACCGCAACCACGTGCATGCATACGCCGACGTGATCGTGGCCGCTGCGCCCAACGTTAAGCGCGCCCGCCAGGAGTATCGCGTGAGCGACGATGCTCTGCTGGATGCCCTGCGCGACCGCATCCGCTTTGTGCTTGCCATCTGCGACGAGTTGGGTCGCGAGAAGCTCGTGCTGGGCGCATGGGGCTGCGACAACAACGGCTTCGATGCCGAGGCCGTGGCCGAGCTCTTCCGCAAGGAGCTTGCGTCGGGCGACTTTAAGGTCAAGCAGGTCTTCCTTGCCGTGCCCTCTACGCGCTGGGACGAGGACTTCGCCAAGTTCGAGCACGTACTGGCAAACTTCCCCGAGCGCAACGAGGAGTCCTATGCCCAGGTTGCCGCTCGCGCTGCGGCAGCTCACGCCGCCGAGCAGGCCCAGGCTGCTACCGAGGATGATGAGGACGAGGACGATTGGCGCAAGTACCTGTAATCGGTACGTGCTGACAGATAGGTCGAGCCGGCGGGAGAGGCTGCTCCCGTCGGCTTTTTACCGAGCGAGGGGCTTACGATGAAAAACGTTCTATGCTTTGGCGACAGCAACACCTATGGTTATGATCCGGCGGGCATGCGCGCCGGCACCGCGGTGCGCTATGCGCGGGATGTGCGCTGGTGTGGCGTGGCCCAACGTGACTTAGGCGAGGGCTGGCATGTAATTGAAGAAGGCCTCAACGGCCGCACGACGGTACGCGACGACATGTGCCATTTGGACACCAATCTTAACGGCATCCGCGCGCTGCCGATGCTGCTCGAGGCCCATAAGCCGCTTGATGCGATCGTTATTATGCTGGGAACTAACGATTGCAAGACGGTCTTTGGTGTGACGGCCTCCGATATTGCCCGTGGCACTATGGCGCTGATTCGCGCGGTGCGTGCATTTCCCTGGACCAATGCCGCACCCTGCCCACGTATTCTGCTGATGGCACCTATCAAGATCAAGCCGCAAATCGCCGATGTATATATGACCGATTTTGACGAGCGTTCCGTCGAGGCCTCGGAGCATTTTGGTGAGTACTACGCACATGTGGCTGAGCAGTTTGGCTGCGACTTTTTGAATGCCGCCGACTTTGCCGAGCCGGGCGATATCGACTATCTGCATATGATGCCCGAAAGCCACGAGAGCCTGGGTCACGCCGTGGCAGCCAAGCTCCAAGAGATGCTCGGTGAGTAGCGCGACCCCAAACCACCACAGAAGTTCCCCTTGTGGTGGCTTGTTTCGTTGCTTTGTCTCGATCTGTAACAGTTGTAAGGCCGAAAACGGGCTAGATGTTACAGATTAAGATTATTTAGGTCGATATCGGTCGTTTGTCTCGATCTGTAACATCTAGGGTCGATTTCGCCGAGTTACTGTTATAGATCGAGATCTTTGTGTGAACCACCACAAAGGTGTTCTTTGTGGTGGTTTGGGTTGCGGACTTTAGTACTGCCACATGTGGTTGACGGGGCCGGAACCTTTGCCCATGTCAAAGCCGGCGGCGAGAGCGCCGGTTAGGTATGCCTTGCCCGCATTGACGGCGTCGGCAAGATCCATGCCCTGGGCCAGCGCGCAGGCGATGGCGGACGAGAGCGTGCAGCCGGTGCCGTGTGTGTTGTCGGTCTCGATGCGCTTGTGGCGGAACCACGTGGTGAGTGGATCTCCAAGATGGTTGCCCTCGTCATCGAGTGGCGCGGGTTCGGCCAGTACATCGTTGGCCTCGTTGACAAAATGTCCGCCTTTAACTAGAGACGCGCATCCAAAGCGGCGGGTGAGAAGCATGGCGGCATTTTGCTGCGTGCGCTCGGAATCGACATCGTAATCGAGCAGCGCCATGGCCTCGGGAATATTGGGCGTGATGACAGTCGCCAGCGGGAACAGGCGGCGTGTAAGCGCTTCGGCGGCATCCTCTGCGATCAAGCGAGCGCCCGAGGTCGCGACCATGACGGGGTCGACGACGATATTATGTGCGTCCCAAGCGCTCAGGCGGTCGGCGATAACATCGATAATCTCGGCAGAGGAAACCATGCCAATCTTGACGGCGTTGGGGCGGATATCGTCAAAAACGGCATCGATCTGCGCCGCGACAATATTCGGGGAGATGTTCTGCACGGCGGTGACGCCCAGGGTGTTCTGTGCGGTGATGGCGGTGATGGCCGTCTCGGCATACAGGCGGTGCGCCGTGATGGTCTTGATGTCGGCCTGAATGCCGGCGCCACCGCTGGAATCGGATCCTGCGATGGATAGAACGGCAGGTACCTTACTGCGATCCATGTTCGCTCCCTTGTTCGGTTGGAATCAAATGGGTCTATAAGCCAGCATTATAAAGATGCCCGGGCCGACTCTATGTCGAACCCGGGCGGGCGATGCAATCTTTACGCAAATGCAAGCAAATGTTCACACGTCAACAATTGACAGGCACCAGCTCGCCGCCAGAAGCGGCCGCGGCGACAGGGCTAGTCCTCCATGCCGAGGTCGATCGTGGTGCCCTCGAAGATCTTGTTGACGGTGCGGACGGCGCACATCTTGCCACACATGGTGCAAGTGCCCTCGGTGGCGGCGGGGGACTCCTCGTAGCGCTTCTTGCCCGTAACCGGGTCGAGCGCGCACTTCCACATGGCGTCCCAGTCGAGCTTGCGGCGTGCCTGGCCCATCTTGTCGTCCATGTCGCGGGCGTGGGGCACCTTTTTGGCGATGTCGGCGGCGTGTGCGGCGATCTTGGTGGCCATGAGGCCGTCGAGCACATCCTGGGCGTTAGGCAGGCATAGGTGCTCTGCTGGTGTCACGTAGCACAGGAAGTCGGCACCGGAGCTGGCGGAGATGGCGCCGCCGATGGCAGCGGTGATGTGGTCGTAACCCACGCCGATATCGGTCACCAGCGGCCCGAGCACATAGAACGGGGCGTTGTGGCACAGGCGCTTCTGTAGCTTCATGTTGGCAGCGATCTCGTCGAGCGCCATGTGACCCGGGCCCTCGACCATGACCTGGACGCCGGCGGCCCAAGCGCGCTTGCACAGCTTGCCCAGCTCGATCATCTCGGCGGTCTCGGTGGCGTCGTTGGAGTCGTAGAGGCAGCCCGGGCGGCAGGAGTCGCCGAGCGAAATCGTCACGTCGTACTCGTGGCAAATCTCGAGCAACTCGTCGTAGAACTCATAGAACGGGTTCTCGTTACCGGTGACCTCCATCCAGCCAAACAGCAGTGAGCCGCCGCGGCTCACGATGTTCATCAGGCGGCCGGTCTCCTTAAAGGTCTTGGTGACCGACTTGTTGATGCCGCAGTGGATAGTCATAAAGTCAACGCCGTCCTCGGCGTGCGCGCGCACGACTTCGAACAGGTCGTCCTTGGTGAGCTTGACCAGCGGCTTTTCCATGTAGCCGATGGCGTCGTACATGGGGACGGTGCCTACCATGAGCGGCGTCTCGTCGATGAGCTGCTGGCGGAACTGGCGCGTCTTGCCCGAGTTGGAGAGGTCCATGATGGCGTCGGCGCCAAAGTCCTCGGCGATCTTGACCTTCTTCCATTCCTCGGCGGCATCGGCCTTGTCGCCCGAGATGCCCAAGTTCACGTTGACCTTGGTGGACAGGCCCTCACCGACGCCAAAGGCGCGCATGCCCTTTTTGATATGCACGATGTTGGCGGGAATGGCGATGCGGCCGTCGGCCACGCGCTCGCGGATGTACTCGGGGTCGCGATGCTCGCGCTCGGCGACTTCCTTCATCTGCGGCGTGATCTGCCCGGCACGGGCGAAATCGATTTGCGTGACGAGCTTGGGCTCGGTCTGTGTGCTCATTGGCACGGCTCCCTTCGTTGGCATTACCCATATCAGGTTTGCGGGTCAGGGCGGGCGCGCCCAATCTCAGCCTGCCGTCTTGTCCCGCAAGCTCCCCGTTATGTCATGGGCTCAAGTATAGCCTGAATGGGTACGATTGGGCCAACGAGCGTGCCTGTGGGGAGGCGTACATGGAAGACAAGCATCTATATCGAGAGACACAATGGGACATATCGGCCGAGGAGGGCCGTGCGCACCATGGGTTGGTCGCGATTGGCTTTGCGGTGCTTGCCGTGCTGGTGATTGCCTTTTGTATTTGGACGTTTGGCGGTCGCGGCGGCGCTGCCTGGGAGTTCGAGGCCGACGATGTCCTGCCGATCATGACGGTGAAGGTCGCTGGCGGTAACACGGTGGCCGCACCGGGCGACTACTGGTATCCGCGCGACGAGTTTGTGCAGCTGCAGTTGAGCGGCGGGTCTATTCCGGGTGAAGAAATCGAACGCGTGACGTTTGATGAGGCACTCAAAACACTCACGGTGAAGCTCAAAGATCAGGGCGATGTGCCTACGACCATGGATATCGCTCTGACGGAGTGGCGTCTGGAACCTCCGTCGGGCGTTACGGTATCCGACGTAGAGCACGTTAAGATTACCTACCAAGATGGCTCGACGAGCGAGATTGCAAAGGCCGATGGCTTGGCGGAGTAATGGGGTGTTTGGAAACGGCGGGCCTATTGTGCCTGCGCGTTCATGAAAACCAGGGTGTTTTTGTCTGAAAGCTCGGGGATGTGCCGATAGCCGATGTTGAATGCGGTAAGTTCGCTTGCATCCTCGAGCTTGTTTTCTGCCATCCACCGCACCATGGAGCCGCGCGCCTTTTTGCTGGCGGTCGACCGTTGGATGGGCTTCCCGTTGCGGATACCCTCGCCAAAGAGGCATGTGACGGCCGTGGCGTCGTCCGCGAGGTGGGGCAGAACGGCTTTGGCATACTCTACGCTGGCGAGGTTGACGATCGTGGTGTTTGAGCCTGCCGGGGCGGTAGCCCGCGCGAGCTTGTCACCCCAAAACGCGTAGAGGTCTTGGGCATCGTCAACGGCGAGCTTCGCGCCCATCTCCAGCCGATACGGTTCGACGGCATGGAAGGGACGAACGCACCCGTAGAGGCCGGAGAGGATCCACAGATGGTCTTGCAGCCATGTGAGCTGCGCGGAATCCATCACCTCGGGCGCCATGCTCTGGTACTGAATGCCGTGATAGGACATGATGGCAGGGGAGAGGTGACAGGCGAGTGCGGGATTGTCGAGATCGCCGTTTTTCAGGATGGGCCCGAACTCATGCAGGGTGTTGAGGCAAGGCCCCAGCAGTTTGTCACTCACGTTCCATAGCGCCTGCAGGCTGTCGCTGCCTTCATTCCGCTCGATATCTAGCAGTGCGCGGTGGAGGCGAGCCGTCTCGCGCACAAAGGGTGGAATGCCCAGGACTTCAAAAGCATCTTGGGCCGCGCGCATCTGCTTGGCGGGCGAAATGACGACCTGCAGCATGGACTCTCCTCTGCCAAAAAGGAAGTTGCGGTGGAATACGGTCTGTTTTGGCCGTTTATGGGCCAGTTTAGTCTGTATTTCACCGCAACTGACGAAGGGTTGGTTACGCGCGCTCGATGAAGGCCTTGTAGCCGCGATAGGCCTCGTAGATATCGGCCTTGTTAGCGACCTCCCACAGGGCGTGCATGGACAGGACGGCAACGCCAGAGTCGATGACGTTCATGCCGTACTTAGCCATGATGTATGCGATGGTGCCGCCGCCGCCCGCGTTGACGCGACCGAGCTCGCAGGTCTGGAAGTCCACGCCGGCCTCGTCCATGATGTCGCGGATGAGGGCCACATACTCGGCGTCGGCGTCGTTAGAGCCGCCCTTGCCGCGGCTGCCCGTGTACTTGTTAAAGCACAGGCCGCGACCCATAAAGGCTGCGTTCTTGGTTTCGAACTTGCCGGCGTAGCCCGGGTCGAAGCCGGCGGACACGTCGGAGGAGAGCATGCGGCTGCGGGCGAGCGCGCGGCGCAGGGCCAGCGGGCTATCCTCGCCGGCGAGCGTCATGATCTCGGCGACGGTGTTCTCGAAGAAGCGGCTCGTCATGCCGGTGGCACCCACGGAACCGATCTCCTCCTTGTCTACGATGAGTGTGATGCTCGTGCGCTCCACGTTGGCGACGTTGATCTGGGCGAGCATGGACGGATAGGCGCAGACACGGTCGTCGTGGCCATAGCCCAGAATCATGGAGCGGTCGAGGCCCATGTCACGGGCGGGGCCGGCGGGCACGACCTCGATCTCGGCGGAGAGGAAGTCCTCCTCCTCGACGTCGTACTGCTCCTTGAGGATATCCAGGAACATCTGCTTGACGGGCTCCTTGGGAGCGTCCTTGTCGTCCTCGTCAAACTTGACGGGGCGGCCGCCCACGATCACGTCGAGGATCTCGGCGTCGACGGCGTCCTTGGCGGGCTTGGCCATCTGCTCGCTCGAGAGGTGGATCAGCAGGTCGGAGATGGTAAAGACCGGGTCGTCGGCCTTGTCACCGATGTTGATGTCGACGGTGGTGCCGTCCTTTTTGCAGATGACGCCCACGAGTGCGAGCGGGGAAGCGACCCAGTGGTAGCTCTTGACGCCGCCATAGTAGTGCGTGTCGAGATAAGCCATGTCGCCGGCCTCGAAGGCGGGGTTCTGCTTGAGGTCCAGGCGCGGCGAGTCCACGTGGGCGCCCAGGATGTTAAAGCCCTGCTCGAGCGGGGCGGTGCCCAGATTGACGAGCATAAGGTCCTTGCCGTGGTTAGCGGCATACACCTTGTCGCCTGCCTTAAGCTCGCGGCCTGCGGCGATTACGGTCTCCAGGTCGACGTATCCCGCCTCCTCGGCCATCTTGATGCCGGCCTTGACGCACAGGCGCTCGGTCTTGTTCTCACTCAAAAACTGCTTATAGCCGCGGCAAAGCTCCTCGAGCTCCTCGATTTGCTGTGGCGTGTACTTTTTCCATGCGCAGGGACGCTCCATGACGCAGGCTCCTTTCGGATCGATCGTGCTGGTTGATGTACCGTGAGCCATCGTATCACGCGCGGGCTCACGGTGGCGGGGGAGCTTGATGTGAGGTGGCCGCGGGGCGGGGAGCGTGTAAACTGGAGTGAGCAAACCGTGCCCAGCCCAAAGCGAGGTATTCAATATGTCTGACAAGCGCCGCACCTTTGCCGTTATCGACGGCAACTCGCTCATGCATCGCGCCTTCCACGCCGTGCCGCCGACCATGAACGCGCCGGACGGTCGCCCCACCAACGCGATCTTTGGCTTTCTGAACATGTTTCTCAAGATGATCGATGCCTTTAACCCCGACGGCGTCGTCGTGGCGTTTGACAAGGGTAAACCGCGCGTGCGCATGGAGATGCTGCCGCAGTATAAGGCGCAACGCCCGCCCATGGACCCCGATCTGCATGCGCAGTTCCCTATGATTAAGGAGCTGCTCGCCGCGCTCAACGTGCCGATTCTGCAGTCCGAGGGCTGGGAAGGCGATGACATCCTGGGAACCATGGCGCGCCTGGGTGAAGAGGCCGGCTGCGACATGCTACTGGTGACCGGCGACCGCGACATGTATCAACTCGTGACCGAGCACGTCAACGTGGTCTCGACCCGCAAGGGCCTGTCCGACGTGGCGATTATGACGCCCGAGAGCGTGGACGACCTGTATCACGGCATTACGCCGGCGCTCGTGCCCGATTTTTACGGTCTAAAGGGCGATACGTCCGACAACATCCCCGGTGTACCGGGCATCGGTCCCAAAAAGGCGAGTGCGCTCATTGCGAAGTACGGTAGCCTGGACGAAGTCATCGCGCATGCCGATGAGGTCAAGGGCAAGATGGGCGAGAACCTGCGTGCACACATCGATGACGCACTACTGAGCCGCAAGGTTGCGACAATTCGCACCGATGCGCCCGTCGAGCTCGACTTTGAGGCGACGTCCTTCCCGGCGTTTTCTGCCGACGAAGTGTCCGCGGCGCTGGGTACGCTTGGTATCACCGCCATGCAGAACCGTTTCTTGGCGCTGATCGGCGGCGAGGGCGGGACTGCTGCCTCCAGTGTGTTTGAGATACCTGCTATGGTTCGCGCAGCCGCCGGCGATGCCGACGCGCTTGGTGCCGTTGCGGCTGAGGTCTCCCGCGCGATTGATGCCGGCGAGTGGGTCGCCGCCGTGGTGGACGACGACAAGGAAGAGGGCGCGCTCTTTGGGCTGACGCGCACGCTGTGGTTGGCGACGTCCAAGGGCCTGTTCGCGCTCGAGGAGGGCGACAGCTGTGCGGCGGCTGAGGTTGAGGGCTTCAACTTCGCTCACGGTGTGATCGCCGGCGTGCTTGCGCGCCTGTTTATGGAGGGCCGCGTGGCGAGCCCGGATACGAAAGCGCTGCTGCACGAGCTTTCGCCCATCGATTCTTCTGAGCCCGAGCTCATGGATCCGCTCGCTGCCGATTCCACGCGTATCTTCGATACCGTGGTCGCTGCCTATCTGCTGGATTCCGATCGCTCCGAGTTCGATGAGGCATATCTGGCCGATACCTATCTGCAGATGGCGTTGCCTGCGGCGCGCGGTGCAGAGGGTGCTGGTGAGGACGCTCCGGCGCCTGCCGCCCGTACTGCGGCTCTGACGCTGGCGCTCGTGGCGCCGTTGCGCGAGTGCATGGCCCGTGAGAACGCCGCCAACGTGTTCGATGGCATCGAGATGCCGCTCGTTCCGGTACTTGCCAAGATGGAGCGCGCGGGCATGCTCGTGGACCCCGACCGCCTGCACAGTCTGTCCGAGGGTCTGGCGACCCAGATCACCGAGGTCGAACGAAGCATTCGCGACCTTGCCGGTGACGAGACCTTTAACATCGGCAGCCCCATGCAACTTTCGCATGTGCTCTTTGATGTGATGGGCCTTCCGACCAAGGGTCTCAAAAAGACCAAGCGCGGGCACTATTCGACCAATGCCAAGGTACTGAGTGATCTTGCCCGTGACCACGAGATTGTTCGTTTGATCTTAGACTGGCGCGAGAAGTCCAAGATCAAGTCAACCTATCTGGACACGTTGGGCCCGCTGCGCCGCGGTGACGGTCGTGTGCACACCACGTACAACCAGACCATCACCGCAACGGGGCGTCTGTCTTCGAGCGACCCTAATCTGCAAAACATTCCGACG
The DNA here is from genome assembly GCF_040092425.1 of Collinsella sp. CLA-ER-H3. Lineage (NCBI taxonomy): Bacteria > Bacillati > Actinomycetota > Coriobacteriia > Coriobacteriales > Coriobacteriaceae > Collinsella > Collinsella sp. CLA-ER-H3. The sequence continues at coordinate 89,010 of NZ_JBBNLP010000009.1, read as the reverse complement.
CGCTCGGAGCTGGGGCGTACCGTCAAGACGGCGTTTTCGGCAGGCGAGGGAAGCGTCTTTTTGGCGGTGGACTACTCGCAGATCGAGCTGCGTCTGCTGGCACATCTCTCGGGTGACGAGCACTTGGTGCGCGCCTTTAACGAGGGCGAGGACTTCCATGCCGAGACGGCGGCGCGCGTGTTTGGTGTGCCGGTGTCCGAGGTAACGCCCGACCTGCGCAGTCGCGCCAAGGCCGTGAACTTTGGCATCGTGTATGGCCAGCAGGCCTACGGCCTGTCGCAGTCGCTGCATATCTCGATGGCCGAGGCGCGCGACATGATCGACCGCTACTACGAGGCCTACCCGGGCGTGCGTACGTTCCTCGACAACGTGGTGGCGCGCGCCAAGCAGACGGGCTACGCCGAGACCATGTATGGCCGCAGACGCCATATTCCCGAGCTCAAGGCCAAAAACCCGCAACTCCGCGGCTTTGGCGAGCGCACGGCCATGAACCATCCCATGCAGGGCACCGCAGCAGACATCATCAAGATCGCCATGGCCCGCGTAAGTCGTCGCCTGGAAGAAGAAGGCTTTGCCGCCCACATGATCCTGCAAGTGCACGACGAACTGGACTTTGAGTGCCCCGTCGACGAAGTCGAGCGCCTAACCACCATGGTCCGCGACGTCATGGAGCACGTAGTGGACCTCCGCGTTCCCCTAATCGCCGAAGCCAGCACCGGCATAACCTGGGCCGATGCCAAGTAAAGACATACCAACAACCCCAAAGTAACCAAAACAGAAGGGGGCTCCTTGCCAACAAGGAGCCCCCTTCATTCCAAACTATCAGCCAAGTATCCAGACGCCAAGACGCCATCCATGCGGCAAGCAAGTCACCGCAGGACCTGGCCGGGCGACGCGGGTAAGTTTTTCGTAGATTCCGCACGAGCCGAAGGCCACTTAATGTGGCCTTCGAGCGAGCCCAGGACCTGACCGAACGAAAAACTTACCCGCGTCGCCCGGCCAGGTCCGACAGGTTGCGTTAACGAGCCGCCAAGATGGCGTCGATGAGCGTCAGTACGCCCCCGTCGTTGTTGCTCGGAATGCGCCACTTGGCATGCGCGTTCATGTGCTCCTCGGCGTTGTCCACGATAAAGCTGTGACCGACGCGCTCGAGCATGGGGATGTCGTTGTAGGTGTCGCCCACGGCGGCGGCGTCGGCAATATCGATGCCCAGGTGCTCGCACAGGTGAGCGATGCCGGCGCCCTTGTCGACGCCCAGGTTCATAAAGTCGATCCACTCGCGCCCAGCGTTGGTGACGTAGAGCTTGTCCGAGAACTCGGGGCTATAGGTCTCGCGGAAAGCGGGCTCGGCGTCGTAGCCGGGGAAGAAGACCGAAATCTTGTTGGACTCGAAATCAATGCCCTCAAAGCTGTCGACGTAGTTGATTGTGTTGTAGTAGACGCTGATCTCGTCGTGGTATTGATGGTCGCGGGCAAGCACGTAGAACTCGTCGAAGCAGCACAGGACGGGAACGGCACGCGGGTCCTCCGAGGCACGGGCGAGCACCTGCTGATACAGCGCCACATCGATGTTGCTCTTATAGATATAGCTGCCGCGATAGATGACGCAGGCTCCGTTGTCGGGACAAAAAGCAAGTCGGTTCTTAATGCTCTCGAACATTTCCTCGAGTTTGGGGGCGGGGCGTCCGCTGGCGGGGCAGAATACGATGCCGGCGTCGGCGAGCTTGTCCAGGCGCTCATCAAGACCCTGGGGCAGCACACGCTCGTCGGTCAGCAGCGTCTTGTCCATATCGACGGCGAGAATCTTAATGTTGCCGATGTTGGCGTCCGATTCGTAAGTTTGCATAAAAATGCGCCTTTCGTTTCGAGATTGTTTCAGACGTTATAACCATCAACTAGTAGTCGAGCGTATTTTCGCAGGAATGGTGCGTATTTGCACCACGCTTCACAAAGTAATGAAAAAACTTTTCAGAAATTTGAATTTGTCGCTTGTGCTGCGGGCACTTTAGCGTAATATAGCGACCATCGAAAACGGAGACGGAAAAACAACCGCTTACCGAGGAAAAGGTACCGTTTACGATATTAGAATTGCGCCCGGTGATAGGTGAAAGGAGAGGCAGATGCAGTTCGTAACGATCATCACCACTGCAGACAATGCCATCCGACGCCAGCGCGCAATTTCCCGACGACGATAACAATCGTCTCTGTCCGCATGGGGCGAATTGCCTCAACAGAGTCATTTTGAGGTCGTTGGGTTTTAGCACGACATTGCTGCATGTTTCTAGGGCATGTATGTGCTGATTTTTGCTATTTAACCTGATATTGCACGGTTTTTGACCTCAAGGTGACTTGCAACTGACCGATGTTCTAACTAGCTACCAAGGGCGAAAGGAAACAGCCATGAGCAAGGAAAAAGTCGTTCTCGCATATTCCGGTGGTCTTGATACATCCGTATGTGTCAAATGGCTCCAGGACGAGAAGAATCTCGATGTCGTTTGTGTCTGCGGCAACGTGGGCCAGGAAGAGACCGGACTGGATGCCAAGAAGCAGAAGGCGCTCGACCTGGGCGTTCTCGATTGCCAGGTGCTCGACCTGCGCGACGAGTTCTCTGATGAGTTCCTGACTAAGGCCATCGCAGCAAACTCCATGTACGAGAACAAGTATCCGCTGCTCTCCGCCCTGTCTCGCCCGCTGCTTGCCAAGAAGCTTGTTGAGGTCGCCCACGAGTTTGGCGCTACCTACGTCGCCCACGGCTGCACCGGCAAGGGTAACGACCAGGTCCGTTTTGAGGCCGCCGTAAAGGCCCTCGACCCCGAGCTCAAGGTTATCGCCCCGGTTCGCGAGTGGGACCTGAAGTGCCGTCCCGACGAGGTCGCCTATGCCCACGCCCACAACGTGCCGGTTCCCGAGGGTGCCAACGACAACCCCTACTCCATCGACGACAACCTGTGGGGTCGTGCCATTGAGTGCGGCCACCTGGAGGATCCCTGGAACGAGCCGCTCGATGACGCTTGGGTTATGACTAAGAACCCCGAGGACACGCCGGACACCCCGACCTACACTGAGATTGAGTTTGAGGCCGGCAAGCCCGTCGCCGTCGACGGCAAGAAGATGAAGCTCTCCGAGATTGTCATCTCCCTCAACAAGATCTCCGGCGACAATGGCTTTGGCCGTCTCGATCTGGTCGAGGATCGCCTGGTGGGCCTTAAGAGCCGCGAGTGCTACGAGGTTCCCGGCGCCCTGACGCTCATCACCGCCCACAAGGCGCTCGAGGACATTTGCGTCGAGGGCGACCTGCTCAAGACCAAGATCAAGCTCGAGCAGGATTGGGCCACCGCCGTGTACAACGGCCAGTGGTACAGCCCGCTCAAAAACGCGCTCGACGCCTTTATGGCCGACACCCAGAAGTTCGTGACCGGCACCGTCCGTCTGAAGTTCTTTAAGGGCAACTGCCATGTCGTCGGCCGCAAGAGCCCGTTTAGCCTGTATGACTACGGTCTGGCTACCTACGACCGCGACACTACGTTTGACGAGAAGGCCAGCGCCGGCTTTATCGAGATCGATACGCTGTCACTCAAGACGTGGGCAAAGGTCCAGGGCCCCAGCTCTGCTGCCGCCCAGGCCTAGCGCCTCCTTCCCTTGGTATCCGCGCGGCCCATCCGCGTGATACATAACGGGCGCACGGGGTCCCTACCTTTCGTTATGCTTGCTGACACTTCTTAACATCGGTGGCCCCTACGTTCCGCCCGCATATATGATGCCGCGACTGTGGCTGAGTCCGAGCCCCGCCGGGGTTGTCCGGCGGGGCTCCTTCTATCAATTTGGCGGCTCTGCGCCTATATATATGAGGAGTATCCATTATGTTCAATGCTATCGCGCATGCTTTACTTGCCCTCGCGCCCGAGTTCGATGCTGCAAGGGTCGAGGACGTCCCTATGAGCCTGAAGGCCTGGATCGATGGTTCGCAGGGCAACATCCGGAGGGAGACGTTGGGCGCCAAGTGCATGGCGCGTCACTTCTTTGCAAATTAGCTACATGGCTCCGCACACGGTGGGGAATGTGTAAAACTAGCGGTTGAAAAATCGCTTTAGCGATATGGCGCATTGCTTTGGGCGCTTGTTTTGGTATTTGGAGAAAGGGGACGGTTCCATGGCTCTTTGGGGCGGTCGTTTTGAGGCAGGCGTGGCCGAGGTCACGCAGGAGTTTGGCGCGTCGCTGCCGGCCGACAAACATCTCTATAAGCAGGATATCGCAGGCTCTAAGGCGCATGCCAAAATGCTGGCGGCCCAGGGCATCATCAGTGCCGAGGACGAGCAGGCGATTGCCAAGGGCCTGACCGGAATCGAACAGGATATCGATGCCGGCAACTTCACCTTCGACATCAACGACGAAGACATTCATATGTCCATCGAGAGCGAGCTGACGCGTCGCATCGGCGAGGCCGGTAAGCGCTTGCATACCGGACGTTCGCGCAACGACCAGGTGGCGACCGACACGCGCCTGGGCGTCAAGGCGCTGGCCAAGGAGCTCATGGAGGCCAATCTTGAGCTGCGCCATGTGCTGGTGGATGCGGCTAAGAAGTACGACAAGGTGATTCTGCCGGGTTACACGCATATGCAGCACGCTCAGCCCGTGCTGCTCTCGCATCATCTGCTGGCGTATTCCTGGATGTTCGCGCGCGACTTTACACGCTTGAAGGCCGCCTTTGATGCCGCCGACAACTGCCCGCTGGGTGCTGCCGCGCTTGCCGGTACGAGCTATCCGCTCGATCGCCAGATGACGGCTGCCGAACTTGGCTTTGCGGGCGTGATTCCTAACTCACTCGATGCTGTTTCCGACCGTGATTTCCTGCTCGATCTGCATTACGCTGGCTCCGTCATGGCCATGCACCTGTCGCGTCTTTCCGAGGAGATCGTGCTGTGGTCGAGCTCCGAATTTGGCTTTATCACGCTTTCAGACTCCTACTCCACCGGCTCGTCCATCATGCCGCAGAAGAAGAATCCCGACTTTGCCGAGCTTATTCGCGGCAAGAGCGGCCGTGTCTATGGCAACCTGGTGCAGCTGCTCGTGACCATGAAGGGCCTGCCGCTTGCTTATAACAAGGACTTGCAGGAGGACAAGGAGGGCGCGCTCGATACCGCCCATACGCTCATGCAGTGCCTGTCGGTTATGGCCGGAATGATTTCGACTTGGACCGTCAACGAGGATGCCATGGCGCGCGAGTGCGGCGTGGGGCACCTTGCCGCTACCGATGTTGCCGATTACCTGGCCAAGCGTGGCCTGCCGTTCCGCGAGGCACATGCCGTGGTGGGGCATCTGGTTCTGATGTGTGAGAAGCGCGGCTGCAATCTTGAGGACCTGCCGTTTGAGGTGTTCCAGGAGGCAAGCCCGCTCTTTGAGCACGACATTACCGAGGCGCTCGACATCCCGTCGATTGTCGCCGCGCGCACGACCGAGGGCGGCACCGCCCCTGCCGCCGTTGCCGTGCAGCTGCAGCGTGCCGAGGCGCAACTCGTGGTCGACGAAGGTGTGTTTGGATCGCTAACCAAGGTCGTCGAGATGGGTCACGGGGCAAAGTAGAGGTTTGGCTGAAGACGTATTGTCCATTTATTGATAAATCGTTTTCGCTTTACGGGCGCCTGCTGATGTGGGAGCCCGTATTTTGTTGCTATGGGGGAGGGGCTTGTCGAGAACTTCTGTAGGACCTTTGGGCAGGTTGTGAAGGGGATACGTTCGCGGGCGGCAACCGACCGCCTGCTCTGTTCGGCGCGGTTGATGGGCGGTCGGATGGTACTCTAATCGGGCTTCGAAACAGAAGTGACACATATGGAGCGCTTTAATAAATTGCAACGTTTCAATAAACAGCTTTTTGTTTAACTGCAGCTAAAACTCTGTTACGATGCAGTCCAGGCGGGTGCCGGAATGGGACTTGGGCACGCGCGAACCTACTTGAAAGGCTACTTTTATGGCTATCGAGAAGACCTTCATCATGATTAAGCCCGACGCCGTGCGCGACCGCAAGATCGGCGAGATCGTTGCTCGCATTGAGCGCAGCGGCCTTGTCATCGAGCGCATGGAGATGACCACGCTCGAGCGCGCTACCGTCGAGGAGCACTACGCCCATCTGGCCGACAAGCCCTTCTTTGGCGGTCTCTGCGACTTTATGACGAGCGGTCCGGTCGTCAAGATGGTCGTTTCCGGTCTCTCCGCTGTTGCTAAGATGCGCACCCTCATGGGCGCTACTAATCCGCTTGACGCTGCTCCTGGTACCATCCGCGGCGACTTTGCCGTCGATGTCAACGCCAACGTGATCCACGGCTCCGACTGCCTGGAGAACGCCGAGATTGAGATCAAGCGCTTCTTTGGCTAAACCAGCTTTGACTCCTTAAAGCTGTTAGCGTGTGGCTTGGGCGCCGCGGAACTCCATCCGCGGCGCCCTTTTATTCCAAAATCTATGAAGGGGCCCGCTCGGTCATGAGTTCCGAGCGGGCCCCTGCTGTTAGCTTGTGGCACTGAGTGGTTTAGGCCTCGTCGACGACCTTGAGGCCGCGCGTGTGATCGATCTCGTTGAGGAGGTTAACGCGACGCTCGTGACGGCCGCCCTCAAACTCGGCGTCGAGCCACTCGTCGACGATCATCTTAGCGAGCTCGGAGCCCACGACACGGGCACCAAAGGCGAGCACGTTGGTGTTGTTGTGCATGCGGGAGAGCTTGGCGCTGAAGGGCTCGGAGCACACGACGGCGCGTACGCCCTCGACCTTGTTGGCAGCCAGGCTAATCCCGACACCGGTGCCACAGATGAGGATGCCCAGGTCGACGTCGCCGTTGGCAACGGCCTTACCCACCTTGTAGCCGGCGATGGGGTAGTCAAAGCTCTCGGAGGTGTCGGTGCCAAAGTTCACGACCTCGCAGCCGCGCTCCTTCAGGTGCTCGGAGATGATGTTCTTGAGCTCGACGGCGGCGTGGTCGTTGCCGATACCAATCTTCATGAGTGGTTCCTCTCTGGTCTGTGCGGCGCAAATGCTAAAGGTTTTACCGCGTTCGACTGCATGATAGCGCGACTTTTGCGTAAACGCTCGGGCGTTTTTTGGTCAAACGCTTTAGCATGCAACAAGACCGGCTTCTCGTGAATGAATGTCGTCAGTTTGCGCTTGAGCGCCGTCTGCCGGAACCATGGTTGCGGTTTTTGATGCATTGTTATCAAATAAAAGAACTAATTATTTTCGAGAGCCCAGTCCGTTATACAAGTAGGAGATACCTATGCCTACCGATTCCTTTCGTGATGCCGCGTTTTGCGATGTTTTGAACCGCGAGCTTGTCTGTGCGCTCGGCTGCACCGAGCCCATTGCCGTTGCCTATGCAGCGGCACTGGCGAGCCAGACGCTCGGTTGCGAGCCCGATCATATGGACGTTGCCTGCTCGGGCAACATCATCAAGAACGTTAAGAGCGTGACCGTGCCCAACTCGGGTGGTATGCACGGTATTGAGGCGGCAGCCGTGCTGGGTGCCGTGGGTGGCGACGCTAAGAGCGCTCTCGAGGTGCTCGAGAGCGTTAACGATGAAGACCGTGCACGCGTGGCCGAGCTCCTCGCCGACGCCGGCTACTGCGATGTGTCGCTTGTCGAAGGTGTGCCCAACCTCTACATCAAGGTGACTGCCACGGCCGGGGGCCATACCGCGGTCGTCGAGATTACCGATCATCACACCAATGTCACGTGCCATACGCTCGACGGTATTCCGGTATGCGGCAAGTCGGCGGGGGAGTGTGCCGCCTGCGCCGAGCGTGTGGTGGCCGAGCGGGCGGCGGATAAGGCCGACACGCCCATGTCGATTGAGTCCATCATCGACTTTATTGAGGACGGCGACATTGAGGACGCCCGCGCTGCCGTTGAGCGTCAGATTGAGCTGAATGGCGCGATCAGTGCCGAGGGCCTTGCGCACGCTTGGGGCGCCGAGGTGGGCCGCACGCTGCTGGGTGCTCGTGCCGATGACGTCGCCTGCCGTGCCCGTGCCCGTGCGGCCGCCGGGTCCGACGCCCGCATGAACGGCTGCGCGCTGCCGGTCGCCATTGTGTGCGGCTCGGGCAATCAGGGCATTACCTGCGCATTGCCCGTCATGGAGTATGCCGAGTACCTGCGTTGCGACCACGAGCGCCTGGTGCGCGCCGTGATGCTGTCCGATCTTATCGCCGTGCATATCAAGAGCTATATTGGTGCGCTCTCGGCGTTTTGCGGTGCTATTTGCGCCGCGTGCGGCGCCGGCGCTGCGATTACCTGGCTGTGCGGTGGCACGCGCGAGCAGATTGGCGCGACGGTCTCGAATACGCTCGGTAACGTGGGCGGCATCGTGTGCGACGGCGCCAAGGCGAGCTGTGCCGCCAAGATCTCGGCTGCCGTCGATGCGGCGATTCTGGGCCATGATATGGCCATGCAGGGTCGCGGCTTCCGCGCCGGCGAGGGCCTGATCCAAGATACCGTTGAGCAGACAATCGCCAGCATGGGCTACGTGGGCCGTGTGGGTATGAAAGATACCGACGTCGAGATCCTCAACATCATGATCGGCAAAACCCAGGTGTGCTAGTTACGCGGTTTTACCAAACCGCGTAACCAGTCGACGCTGCAAATGCCCCTAAGCGAGCAATGTGCCTTTCAATCGTCGGGCATGGCCAGAAGGCCTATGCCCTTCTCTTTCAAGGCACATTGCTCGCTTAGGGGCATTTTCGCTGACTTGTGCTCAACCTGCGGCGATATTTGGTTTGGAGCGAGGGGTCCTACGACAGTTCGTGGGCTACTTGGTGCTCGTAGAAGGCCTCGATTACGGCGTTAAAGTCGCGGGCGAAGTCTTCCATGGTTCCGCGCCAGGTGGCTCGGCTGGGCTTGCCTTGGCCCACAAAGGCGGTTTGGATGCCGCAATCGGGGGACGGGAAGTCGCGCTTGGGATCGTTGCCCACCATAAGGACCTCGTGCGGCTCGAGCCCCATCACCTGAAGCTGCTCTAGATAGTAGGTGGCATCGGGCTTGCAGCGGGTGGTGTTTCCCATGTGCGTGACGAGCTCAAAGGGAGCGTCGGCCAGGTCGCCCCAACCCATGCGGCACTCGATGGCCCCCTGGGGAAAGCTGGGGTTGGTAAAGAGCGCACAACGCAGCCCTGCGTCCTGTACGGCCTGGAGCGCGGCGTGTGCGCCCGGCATGGCGTGGGCGTTAATGACATCGTCGTTCTTGTACGGAAGAACTTCGCGGTCATAGTAGGTAAACGCCTCGTAGATGAGGGGATCGGAGAGTCGGATCCCGCATCGGCGCTCGACCTCTTCTTGGTAAAACTCAAGATTGGTGCGGTTGTCCGTGCCGCTGCGGCGATTGGCGTTGAGGTCGACCAGGATGGTGCCGAGGCGTGCCATCGTGCCACCGCGGCTGCGGCGCCCGATATCCGCGAGCATCGAAGAGACATCCTTAAAATAGCGAAGGATGAACGCGTTGAGGTTGATGCTAAGAAGCGTTTCGTCCATATCGAAAACGACTGCTTTGAGCACGAGGGCACCTTTCTCGTAAATTTGATCTAGAGTCGTTGGCTCCGGATACTTTACCCCAAAGCCAATTGCCTGGCTGGTTATCGTCAAGTTGCGGAGACGTGTGTTCATAAGATTACGAAAAAGTCTCCACACGAGTAAAAAATCGCAGTTCACGCTTGAAATCGAACTCATTTCCCCGTAACCTATACGAACGTGATTGCATAAGCGTCACATTAGTATCTGTCGGCTCCCGAGTGTTCCTAAACGTTGTGTGCTTGTCGCACCCTTCTGTAGGTCCTAGCAATCGGGGCCCCGTAGTTCGAAAGGGGTCCACCTTTGAGTGAGATTCAGAACTCGTCCATTTTCTCTCTTGACGATGTCAATGAGGAGGAGATGAACAACCTCATCGACGGTACGATTACCGACTTTGATGAGGGCGATCTCGTTAACGGCACTGTCGTTAAGATCGAGCATGACGAGGTGCTCGTTGACATCGGATTCAAGTCCGAGGGCGTTATCCCGGTCCGCGAGCTGTCCATCCGCAAGGACGCTAACCCTGCAGACATCGTTGCACTCGGTGATCCCATCGAGGCTCTGGTTCTCCAGAAGGAGGACAAGGACGGTCGTCTGGTCCTGTCCAAGAAGCGTGCCGAGTACGAGCGTGCTTGGAACCGCATCGAGGAGAAGTTCAACTCCGGCGAGAACGTCGAGGGCGAGGTTATCGAGGTTGTCAAGGGCGGCCTGATCCTCGACATCGGCCTGCGTGGCTTCCTGCCCGCTTCCCTCGTCGACCTCCGTCGCGTCAAGGACCTCACCTCCTACATGGGCACCCGCATCGAGGCCCGCGTCATCGAGATGGACCGCAACCGCAACAACGTCGTCCTCTCCCGTCGCGTCGTGCTCGAGGAGTCCCGTAAGGCCGAGCGCTCCGAGATCCTGTCCAAGCTCAAGTCTGGTATGCGTCTCCAGGGCACCGTTTCCTCCATCGTCGACTTCGGCGCCTTCGTCGACCTCGGCGGTATCGACGGCCTCATCCACATCTCCGAGCTCTCCTGGAACCACGTCAACCATCCTTCCGAGGTTGTCAAGGTCGGCCAGGAGGTCGAGGTCGAGGTTCTCGACGTCGATCTCAACCGCGAGCGCATCTCCCTGGGTCTCAAGCAGACCACCGAGGATCCGTGGCGCGCACTGGTCAAGAAGTACCCCGTCGGCGCTATCGTCGAGGGCACTGTGACCAAGCTTGTCCCGTTTGGCGCTTTCGTCGACCTGGGCGAGGGCATCGAGGGCCTGGTGCACATCTCCGAGATGGCCAACAAGCACGTCGACCAGCCTTCTCAGGTCACCCACGTGGGCGACAAGGTTCAGGTCAAGGTCATGGAGATCGACCTCGACCGTCGTCGTATTTCCCTGTCCATGAAGTCCGCTGCTGAGACTCTGGGCGTTGAGATCGAGGTTACCCCGCTGCCTTCCGAGAAGAAGGACGAGGAGACCGACGCTGAGTAAATCGGTTTGACGATCACTTGTTTTAAGGGATCCGTCCGTAATGGACGGGTCCCTTTTTGCATTTGCAGCTGAGATACACGGTGCTGCCCGGTGTGTCCGTTTGCTATTGGGTTGTTGGCACATGAAAAAAGCCGACATCCCGCCTCGGGGAGGAGGCGGGAACGCACCGAGTAGACGGAGGGGTGCGGAGCGCGGTCGCGTCTCGACTGACAACGTTGCCCATCGACGGGATTATTGTAGCGCATGGGCGCTTCTTGGTTTATCGTGTCGAGCGCTTGTGTTGTGCCGTTGCCTGTGGCGGCGGTGTGCTACACTCTTGCACTGCTGAGTGGGCCAGACGGTCGCGCGATGTACTGCTTGCGGTACGCGTGAGGAAAGTCCGGGCTCCAGAGGGCGGGATGCCGGCTAACGGCCGGGCGGAGTGATCCGACGGAAAGCGCCGCAGAAAAGAAGACTCCCACCTGCGTCGCAAGGCGTAAAGGGAAAAGCTGAAACGGTGGTGTAAGAGACCACCAGCGTCGTGGCAACACGGCGGCTTGGCAAGCCCCATCCGGAGCAAGCGCGAATAGGAACGCTATGGGCCGGCCCGGTCCGCGTTCGGGTAGCGTGCGTGGAGCTGCACGGTAACGTGCAGACAAGATAAATGACCGTTCACGACAGAACCCGGCTTATCGGCCCACTCGGCACTTTGTTGACGCTGCGAACCCGTCAGCGCGGCAATCTGCCTTTCAAACCTTCGGGCATGACCATAAGGTCAATGCCCTCGGCTTTCAAGGCACCTTGCTCGCGCTGACGGGTTCTCGCTTTCGTTGACGGAATCATCGGCGTTGCCATTCTTTTTACTAGGGTTATCGTATTATTGAGGCTGTTTGTTGCTGCGCTTTATTTTGTTGAGGGGCTTTGTTGGACAGCTATTTTACTCTGCAATCGAATATTGAGGTTTCGGGCGAGTTTGTGGACCGCAAGAGCCGGTTTATTGCCCAGCTGGTCCATATTGAGTCCGAGGACGAGGCGAATGCCTTTATCGAGATGGTTCGCAAGCGTCATTACGACGCTCGACACAATGTTCCCGCGTGGATTTTGGTCGATGGACGCGAGCGCCAGAGCGATGATGGTGAGCCGAGCCGCACGAGCGGTATGCCGACACTCGAGGTGTTGCGCGGTGCGGAGCTCAAAAATGTTTGCTGCGTAGTGACACGCTATTTTGGTGGTACGTTGTTGGGGCCCGGTGGCTTGGTACGCGCCTATACCGCGGCGACGCAGGCGGCGGTGGCCGCGGCTCAGGAGGCCGGGCAGATCGTCGAGATGACGAGTGTCGTGCCTGTTGACGTGCATGTGGCCTATCCGCAGTATGAGCAGGTGCTTCGCTTGGCCCAGGATTCCGGTGCCAAGGTTGCGGATACCGAGTACGCGGATGCTGTGACACTTCATTTGGTGTTTAAGGCGGGGGAGCAGGGGTCGTTTTGCGCTAAGATGCGCGAGCTTATGGCGGGGCGCGAGGAGATTGAGGTCAGCGCTCCCGAGTTTGCGGAGTTCTAACGACGACGGCCGGCGTGCATTTGGATGAATCCCAAGCGCGCCGGCTGTCGTTTTATGTTGCTGCCGTTTACTCGGCGAGCTGCTTTAGCACATCGCAGGCGATCTCGACGGCATCGTCGATGCAGCCGGGGCAGCTGCGGAGCGGACCCTTGTCCGATCCGATGCCCTTGAGCGTGCCGCAGACGGTCGTCGTGTTCTTCTCGCCAAAACGCTTGGCGATTTCGCGCGACAGCTTGTAGGTATGGCCCTTGGTCTTGGGGTTTTCCATGCCATCGCTCATTACAAAGCCCATGATGGCCACGGCACCCGAGATGGCGCCGCAGGTTTCGGTCATGCCGCCCATGCCGGCGCCAAAGCCCTCGGTGAGGGTAAAGGCGACCTGGGGGTCGAGCCCGACGGCGGGCGCGAGCGTGCAGGCGACGGCCTGCGCGCAGTTAAAGCCGCGGGCGTGGTACTCGGCAGCCTGAGCCTGACAGGCGGTGATGTCGAGCTGGGCTGTATCGATTTGCTTCATCGGTGTCTCCTTGATTACGGTGTACCCGCCTATGGTACCCTTGCTGGCGCATTCGCTTATCGAGACCGCAGTGCATATCTCATTGTTTTTCGCCATCGAACACTTTCTTAAGATTTGGGACAAATAAACCTGATTAATTTGTCCCATAACCTATCGGCGGGATGGGTTGAGAGGGGTGCGGGGTAGCGGTATCGTGAACCGAATAAAACAAAACCCAAGTAAGGGAGTTGGATATGTGCGAGCAGACTATCGGTACCACGTGCGTTCAGGGCGGCTATCATCCGGGCGATGCGGAGCCGCGCCAGGTGCCCATCTACCAGTCCACCACGTGGAAGTACGACACGTCCGAGCACATGGGCAAGCTGTTTGACCTAGAGGAGTCGGGCTACTTCTACAGCCGTTTGCAGAACCCCACGTGCGATCTGGTTGCCGCCAAGATCTGCGAGATGGAGGGCGGCACCGCTGCGATGCTCACGAGCTCGGGCATGGCTGCGAATTTCCTCGCGATCTTTAACGTGGCCGGTGCCGGCGATCACGTGGTCGCCAGCTCTGCCATCTACGGCGGTACCTACAACCTGCTTGCCCATACCATGGGTCGCATGGGCCTGACCTGCACGTTCGTTGCCCCTGACTGCACCGATGAAGAGCTCGAGGCAGCCTTTGAGCCCAATACCAAGCTCGTCTTTGGCGAGACGATCGCAAATCCCGCCCTTGCCGTGCTCGATATTGAGCGCTTTGCCAAGGCCGCGCACGACCACGGCGTGCCGCTGATGGTCGACAACACCTTCCCGACGCCCGTGATGTGCCGTCCCTTTGAGTGGGGCGCCGACATCGTTACGCACTCCACCACCAAGTACATGGATGGACATGCTGCCTACCTGGGCGGCGTGATCGTCGACCACGGCCAGTTTGACTGGATGGCCTATGCGGACAAGTTCCCGGGTCTCACCACGCCTGACGAGAGCTACCATGGCGTGACCTATGCCGAGAAGTTCGGTCGCGAGGGCGCCTTCATTACCAAGGCCACCGCGCAGCTCATGCGAGATCTTGGTCCTATGCAGAATCCGCAGGCGGCCTTCTTCCTGAACAGCTCGCTCGAGAGCCTGCATGTGCGCATGCCGCGTCATTGCGAGAACGGCCTGGCCGTTGCCAAGTTCCTGCAGAGCCATCCCAAGGTGCGCTTCGTGAGCTATCCGGGCCTGGAGGGCGATAAGTACTATGACATCGCTCAGAAGTACATGCCCAACGGTACCTGCGGCGTTGTGAGCTTTGGCTTTAACGGTGGTCGCGCGGCGGCCGAGACCTTTATGAAGAGCCTCAAGCTCGCCCAGATCGCCACGCACGTTGCCGACGCCCGCACTTGCTGCCTGCATCCTGCTAACGCTACGCATCGCCAGATGAACGACGAGGAACTCATCGCCTGCGGTATCTCCGCCGACATGGTGCGCCTGTCGTGCGGCCTCGAGGACACGGCCGATCTGATTGCCGACCTTGAGCAGGCGCTCGAGCAGTGCTAGGCTAGCGTTCGCATAAGGCGCCGATGCTGGCAGAAAGCTTCGGCGACCTTTAGTTCCGATTCCGTAGGCGGGACCCCAATCGCGACTGTTTACAGGCGATTGGGGCCCCGTTTTTGCGTTGGGCCACTCGAAAGGATGGATATGGAGAAAACCGCAGAGCAGCTGCGCCGCGAGCACATTGCCCTAGAGGGCGACACCCATGGCAAGAACAAGTGGGCGATTCTGTTTACCGTGCTCATCATGACGTTTATGGTGTGTCTGGATTCGACCGTCGTGACCGTGGCGCTGCCCGTGATGCAAAAGGAGCTGGGCGTGGGCCTCGATCGCATTCAGCTGGTAAGCTCGGTGTATCTGCTTGCGACTTGCGTGGCTATGTTGCCGTTTGGCCGTCTGGGCGACGTGCGCGGCAAGGTGAATGTGTTTCAGTTGGGCGTCATCGTCTTTTCGGTCGGTTCGCTGCTGTGCGGCCTTTCGGCCTCGCTCGAGGTTCTTATCCTGGCACGCATTGTTCAGGGCGTCGGTTGCGCGGCGGCCATGGCTAACAACATGGGTATCATCACCGAGTCGTTTCCGGCGCGCGAACGAGGCCGTGCCATGGGTATTCTCGCGACCTTCGTGGCCCTCGGCATGATGTGCGGCCCCGTGCTCGGCGGCATGCTGGTGGCAAGCTTTCCCTGGGAGAGCATCTTCCTCATCAACCTGCCCATCGGCGTAATCTCGTTTATCGTGGGGCTCTACACGCTGCCGCACGTTAAGCCAGAGGCCGGCGAACGCCCCATGTCCCTGATCGAGGCTGCTCGTCGCTGCTTTGCAAGTTCGGCCTTCACCATCAACCTTGCCTGCATGCTCATCGTGTTTGTTGGCATTGGTGCATCCGAGTTTATCCTGCCGTTCTATTTTCAGGACGCCCACGGCTTTGGTTCCGACATTTCCGGATTGCTCTTTTTGGCGCTGCCAATGGTGAATGCCTTTATCGGCCCGCTTTCGGGTACGGTTTCGGACCGTGTTGGCTGCGAGGGCCCCACGGCAGTCGGCCTGGGCGTGTACGTATGCGGTCTTTTTGCGGTAAGCACACTCGACGAGCATTCTTCCATCCCTGTGATCGTGTGCTGTGTCGCGTTTATGTCGTGTGGTACTTCGATTTTCCAGAGCCCCAATAACTCGCTGTATATGGGCTCGGCTCCGCGCGAAGCGCTCGGCTTTGCAGGCAGTCTGGGCAGCTTGGCGCGCTATGCGGGCATGGCGCTGGGTATTACGGCAGGTTCGCATATCCTCTATGGGCAGATGGGCGTGGCGATGGGCGCGGCCGTGACCAGTTTTGTTGCAGGCCGTCCGGATGTGTTCCTGTTTGGTTTCCGTTCGGTGTTCTATGTGTTGATGGCTGTGGCCGCTGTGGGCTTTGCGCTCGCCATGGTGCGTTTGGTGAAGATGCGCGCCCGCCATTAGCGTGTTGGGAGGCTGTCTGCCACGATTCGCGCCGTCCCAAAAAGACTGGTTTGTGGTGCGATGCGGCTTGTGGGGCGGGCGGGGGTCGGTCCGTGGTAGACTATCGAACAACGTTTATTAATCGCGCGGTATCGTTGCCGCGAGAAGGAGTTGCGCCATGCAGGAGCTTGAGGATCGTATTCGCCATGACGGCATCGTAAAGGCCGGTAACGTCCTTAAGGTTGATGCCTTCCTCAACCACCAGTGCGACGTTGAGCTGTTCGACCACATGGGCGCCGAGTGGGCCCGTCTGTTCAAGGATGTCGAGATCAACAAGATCCTGACGATCGAGGCTTCGGGCATTGGCATGGCTTGTATCGCGGCTCAGCATTTTGGCGGCGTGCCGGTGGTCTTTGCCAAGAAGGCGCAGTCCATCAACCTCGACGGCGAGCAGTATGCCACGACCATCTACTCCTTTACCAAGCAGAAGGAGTACCCGGTCATCGTTGGCAAGCGCTTCCTGTCCGAGGGCGACAAGGTCCTGATCATCGACGACTTTTTGGCCAACGGGTGCGCGCTCGAGGGTCTTATCAAGATCTGCGAGGCTGCGGGTGCCGAGGTGTCCGGAATTGGTATTGCGGTGGAGAAGGGCTTCCAGGGCGGCGGCGATAAGCTCCGTGAGCGCGGCTTCCGCGTTGAGAGCCTGGCCCGTATCGCCGATATGGACTGCGAGACCGGCGAGATCACCTTCGCCTAAGCGCGCAACACAAGCGATTGGTATGCGATGTGACAAAGGGACTGTCCCTTTGTCACATTTTTTGTATGAGGGGAGGTGTTGATATGGATGAGAACAAGATGGGATGGCGCGAGTACGCGCGCTATGCCGAGATGTCGGCCGAGGAGTTGGCGCGCGATTGCGAGGTGCAGGTGTTTCGCGCGACGGGTCCGGGCGGCCAGGGTGTGAACACGACGGACTCGGCGGTGCGCATGAAGCATGGGCCCACGGGGATTGTCGTGACGGCGCGTGAGAGCCGCAGTCAGTTTCAGAATCGCAGCTGCTGTCTGCGTAAGCTGAGGGCAGAGCTTGAGCGTCGCGGGCGTCCACCGCGCCGACGCGTAAAGACCAAGGTGCCTCAGCGATCGCGCCAGCGCAGGCTCAACGACAAGCACTTCAACGCGATTAAAAAGGCCAACCGTCGCAAGCCAGGCGGGGAGGAATGATCTTCTCAATAAGTTGCGGTGAAATGGGGACTGTTTTGCGGCTTTAGCTGCATAAACAGTCCCCATTTCACCGCAACTTAGGTGGGGTTAGCGGGTGGGGCGCCAGACGTGGAGGGCTCCACCGAGGACGTCGACCTCGATGCGCGAGGCGACAACGGGCTCGCCGTCGGCTTGGATGGGGTAGTCGGGCTCCTCGAACGTGAGCTCGGCATGACGGCAACGACGCATGCGAACCGGCGGCAGCTTGGTATGGTGGCCGTCCTTGGCCGAAAGAAACATGGGCAGGGCAACCGCACGAGGGACGGGGCCGCAGGCGTAGCAGACGTCGAATATACCGTCACAGGGGTCGGCGTCGGGACAGATACGATAGCCCGAGCCGTAGGTAGGACCCAGCTGAATCGCCATGATGATCGCCCTCGCGCGCTCGGCAGGCGCCCCGTCAAAGCTGACTGTCATGGGGTAGTTGCGATAACGTAGGCCAAACTGCTCAAGTCCCGAGAGGGTGTAGAGCGGCGCGCCCGTCAAGCCGGTCTTTTTGCGCAGCTCGGTGGTGCCAAGGCCGATGGCGGCATCGATGCCGACCGAAAGCGTCTGGTCGTAGTACTCAACGGTAGCCTCGCCGCTGCCGCTCGCAGGGCTCCACGAGCGAATTCGCCCGATGTCCTGACGCTGCAGCTCACAGTTGAGCAGCGCGCCAAAATCCTTACCGGAGAAATCGTCGATGCCGAGCGTTTGGGCAAAATCGTTGCCAGAGCCCACGGGTAGGATGGCAAGAGCGGGGCGGGCGTCCTCCTCTTGCGTCATAAGCCCGTTGACGACCTCGTGAATCACGCCGTCACCGCCAAGGGCGATAACGGTGCGATAGCCCTGAGCCTGTGCGGCCAGCTCCTTGGCGTGTCCCATGCGCTCGGTCAGCACCAGGTCAAACTGGGATGCTCGCGCGGTCATATCCAAAAAGCGTTGCAGGCGCTCGGCAACTTCGTGCGCCGCACCCGATTGGGCTGCTGGGTTGGCGATGATGAGCGTGCGGCCAAAATCAGTTGCGTGCATGGGGCGACTCCCGGCGTATGACGTGACGGTGCGGTCGCGCTCAGGTCTAATTGCCCCCGATTGTGGCTGCACGTCGAATACTTACGTCTACTCTATCAGGTCGTTGTGGCGCTCGATAGCATCCGCTACCGTACCGCCCTCATCCACAATAAGCGAACGGCGCTTGGGCGAGATGATGCGCTGGGCGGGGTATACGCCGCGGTGTCCGGCGGTTAGGTAGCTGATAAAGGCCACGATGACAAAGAACCCGGCTGCCGTGCCGTGGAACAGGTCGATGGCCATCATGCAGGTGGTGATGGGCACGTTGAGGCCGGCGCAGAACACGCCGAGCATGCCGAGAGCCGCCAGAAAACTGGGGTCGAGCCCGGTGAGGCAACCGATCCAGCCGCCGAGCGCCGCACCGATACCAAACAGGGGCGTGACCTCGCCGCCTTGGAAGCCGGCTCCAAGGGTGAGCGCTGTGACGACCAACTTGATGGCTGCGTCCGCCAGGGTGGTGTTGCCGGCAAAACCGGCGCCGGAAAGCCACGTGGAAAGGCCGGCGTAGTCCCAGGCGTCGAGGAGGGCATAGGCGGCCAAAACCACGAGTGCGCCTATGAGTGCGCGAATGAGGTAATTGGTGATAAAGCGACCGTACAGGCTCTTGACGGCTCGAACCGACCAGGCAAAGAGGCGTGCAGTCAGACCGAAGATAATGGCGCTGATAACAACGATGACAACCGTTTTGGGCGTCATAGCGGGAACGCTGGCGATGACATTCGCCTCGTACTCGGTACCCAGGGCGAGTGATGTAAAGTAGCCGGTAAACGAGGCGACCAGGCAGTAGATGCCCGCGGTGTAGTCGATCTTGCCGATAAAGCACATCTCCATGCCAAAGAAAGCTCCGGCAAGGGGCGAACCGAATACGGCGCCAAAGGCCGACGAGATGCCGGCGAGCATGAGGTCGTGATGGTCATGCTTTTTGAGGTGGGCGAGGCTCGAGATGTTGCTGGCGATGGTGCCGCCGATCTGCACCGCGGCTCCCTCGCGACCGGCCGATCCGCCCGTTAGGTGCGTGAGCGTGGAGCACACAAACGTGAGGACGGCCATGCGCATATGGATGAGGCGCGTGCCCAGAGCGGAGTCGATGACCAGGTTGTTGCCGCGCTTGGCGGCAAGACCGTGGTTTTTGTACACCCATGCGGTGGCCATGCCCACAACGGGAAGCAGCGCGTAAATCCACGCATGGTGCTCACGATAGTCGGTCGCGATATTCAGCGAGGCCAAAAACGCCCAAGCGGCAACGCCCATGGCGAGCGAGACGATGACGACGAGTGCGAGCAACTTGGCGCTCGCGAGTAGGTTGCGGGCGTTGCGGCGCGTGTCGGCAGCCAAGAGATGCTCAGAGCGGGTGAGCTGATGCCTGCCTGCCGTGATGACGTCGTTCAGGGAGAAAAAGCCGCCATCGTCGAGCGGCTGGGAATGATCCTGCGTTTCGTTTGCGCTTTCGGTTTTGTCGTTATGAGCCATACGTTCCTCTTTTAGGTTGCAACGCAAGCATTATAAAACGCGGTAAACGCGACGAGCCGGTGGGTTGGTTTCCATTCTGTTTCGCGGCCTGCAACCGACAGGTGTATTTGCGGGTACAGGCCGAGTCGCGGTCGTGCGTCGGGGGATTATACTGAGACAAGCATAAAGAATCGGCGCCCCTGTTGTGCGCCGTGGCATTAAGAGGTGCATATGGCAGAGAAACTCATTCCGCTGGAGGACGCGCAGTCGATTGTTCTGTCGCACGTTGCTCCGACCGATCTCGTCGAGATTCCCGTGTGGCAGGCCACCGGTCTTCCCTTGGCCGAGGATGCGGTGGCCGATATCGACATCTCGCCGTTTGCCAACAGCGCTATGGACGGATATGCCGTGCGCTCGGCGGACTTGGCGCGGGCATCTGGCGAGGCGCCGGTGATGCTCGACGTTATCGGACACGAGGCCGCGGGCCATGTGTTTGAGGGCGCAATCGGCGCGGGCGAGACAGTCCGCATCATGACGGGCGCGCCGGTACCCGAAGGTGCCGATGCCGTGGTGAAGTACGAGATCGTTGATGTGCTCGACGGTGACGGCAACGAGGGCTCGCGTGTGAGGTTCTCGGCGCCGGCCAAGGTGGGGGAGAATGTTCGCTCTGCCGCCGAGGAGGCCCATGCCGGCGATGTTGTGATGCACGCCGGCGAGGTTGTGGCTCCGGCGGGCGCGGGTCTGCTGGCAAGCGCCGGATACGCGAGCGTGAAGGTGCACGCTGCCCCACGTGTGGGCATCATCTCGCTGGGCACGGAGCTGGTTGCGCCGGGTGAGCTGCCGACGCACGGGCAGATTCGCGATTCCAACTCGTCGGCGTTGATGGCCGAAGCACTCGATGCCGGCGCCGAGCCCGTGTTCTACGGCATTGCGCCCGATGATGAGCAAGCGATCGCCGAGCTCGTGCATCGTGCCGTGCAGGAGTGCGACTTTGTCATTACGAGCGGTGGCGCCTCGGCGGGCGATTACGATTTCGTGACGGCGCTCGTCCGGCGCGAGGGCGAGGTACTGTTCGATCGCATCTCGATGCGTCCGGGTAAGGCCATCACGTTTGGCTTGCTCGGGGGTAAGCCCTACCTGGGGCTTTCGGGCAATCCGGCCGCGGCGTATGTGGGCTTTGAGATGCTTGCCCGTCCGGCGATTCGCAAGATGCGCGGTTTTGCCGAGGTTGCGCGTCCCGTGCAGCAGGCGACGCTCACACACGGCGTGAAAAAGCGACAGCATCGCCGCTTCTTCGATCGCGCCACGGTTTTGCGCGACTTCGAGACCGGTGAGCTGTTGGTGACCGAGGCTAAGACACAGAATTCGGCGCTGCTCGGCACGATGCAGCGGGCCAACTGTCTACTGCGTATTGACGAAGGACCGTGCGAGTTCAAGGCGGGCGATGCCGTGGACGTTGTTCGCGTCGACCTGCCCGAGGGCGCCGTGTTGTAGGAGGAATGCTATGGAGCTGAAGATTTCGATTGTGACGTGCTCGGATACGCGCGATCTTGCCCAGGACGAGGCTGGAGCCGCACTCGAGGAACTTATCGAGGCACAGGGCTGGACGGTCGCCTCACATGTGGTCGTGCGCGACGACGTCAGCGAGATCGGTGATGCCATTGTGGAAGCCGCCGATGAGTGCCACGCCAATGTCGTGCTCACCTGCGGCGGCACGGGGCTTTCGATGCGCGATGTAACGCCCGAGGCGACGCGTTCCGTCTGCGACCGCGATGTGCCGGGTATTGCAGAGGCAATCCGCGCGTATTCGATGACCAAGACGCGCCGCGCCATGCTCTCGCGTGCTATTTGCATGCAACGAGGTCATACACTTGTCGTAAACTATCCCGGTTCTACGAAGGCCGCCCGCGAAAGCTGGGAGGCCATAGCGGACCAGCTGGAGCATGCGGCTCAGATGACAGCGGGCGGCGGACATACCAACTAAGCGGTTTACCTGCGGCGGGGCGACCTTATCGGTCGCTCCGCTTTTGTTTTCCGCCGAAGCGACACCGAGGTGCACGGTAACTTGAAACTATATTCTCTGGAGAGAATAATTTCTCATAATCATTATTCGCGCAGAAGTATAAGCTGATTGCAGATTAAAGCCCGCGGTGGGGTACCCGGGCACAAGGTCCGAAAGGGTTGAATATGTTCGATATGGCTTCTCGCCGCGGATTCGTCTCGCTTTCTGCTGTCGCCGCCGCCGGCCTTGGCCTTGTTGGCTGCTCGGGCAACAAGACGTCCGACCCCGCTGGTTCCGATGCCGGCTCCGCCAAGTCTTCCTCTAAGAAGAAAGCTGTCGAGCTGCAGGTCTTTGCCGCCAACTCGCTCGAGAAGGCTCTGCCCGAGGTTCAGGAGCTTTACACCGAGCAGACCGGCACCACGTTTGCCGACACGCAGTTTAAGGCGTCTGGCGACCTTGTCGAGCAAATGCGCGCCGGTGCCGCCGTCGACGTGCTTATCACGGCCTCCAAGGGCACCATGGACGACGCCGAGGCCGCCGAGCTCGTCGACACCGACACGCGTGAGGACATGTTCGTCAACGACCTCGTGATTATTCGCGCCGAGGGCTCCGACACCAAGGTCCAGGCCATCGCCGACGTCGCGAATCTGGACGGCAAGATCGCCATCGGCGACGCCAAGACCGTTCCCGCCGGCAAGTACGCCAACCAGGCCCTGGCCTCCGTGTGCCTCTACACCGGCACCGAGGGCGACGACGGCGTGTATGCTCCCGAGATCGCCGACAAGGTCGCACTGGCCGACAAGGTCGGCACTGCTGCCGCCTATGTGTCCACAGGCGACTGCGTGGCCGGTTTTGTCTACAGCTCCGATATCTTCCGCTACGACGGCATCGAGGAGGCCTTCGTGTGCCCCGAGGACTCGCACAAGCCCATCGTGTATCCCGGCGTTGTCGCCGATAGCTCCGAGCATGCCGACGAGGCCAAGGCGTTCATCGACTTCTGCCTGACCAACAAGAAAGCCCAGAAGATTTGGGCCAAGTACGGCTTTGAGCTTTCCGAGTAGTGCGGCTTGGCGCGATAATTCCATCGTTTTGTGTTTCACTCCGTCCTTGTATTCGCTTGGAGCTTTTCGTGCTTAATAGATTCCGCATGCTTGTCGCCTGTGCTTTGACCTTCGCGCTTTGCTGGGTGCCGGGATTTGCGTTTGCTGGGGACGCTGAGGACGGGGCCCAGGCTGCTGCGACCGCTCATGGGCTTTCCTATGGGATCGAGGGTTTTGAGCGGTTGGCCAAGGGGACCGCTCGTGCCATGGAGGGCCAGCCTGAGGGCTACCGGTTTCCCGTTGACGAGGACGTGGACCTTGTGGTGGCGCCTGCTGCCGATCGCGTTGTGGTGTGGATATCGCCCAAGGCGGTCGAGAAGTATGGATTGGATCCGCAGGACAACGAGTGCGTATCGGGTCTCAAGGCCCTCGTCTGTAAGCTCGACAGCGCAAACTGCATGGGAGGTGCGCAGCTGGGGGACGTGGATCTTCCTTGGTATGTCACGGCGGAAACAACGTTTGATTCCGGCGGGTATACCTATGGCTTTGACGAGCGCGGTGCGGATGGGGACCGCTATGTGGTGATTGCATCAGACTCGGGTGATGCCAAGGGCGGCGCGCGTTGGCTTGATAGCGCTCAAATGGTAGAAGCATCGTCTGTCGTATTGCGGGATGAGCAGGGGCCCTGGACCTCTCTGACCTCCTTTTTGTGCGACATCGACTATCGCCCGTTTTGGGTGTCCATAAAAACGAGCGGCCTTGCCCTGCTGATCTCCTTTGCGCTGGGCCTGTTCGCCGCGTGGAAGACTATGGGTACCTCGAGTCGCATCAAGGGCCTGCTCGACTCGGTCTTTACCATCCCTATGGTGCTGCCGCCCACGGTCTGCGGCTTTCTGCTCCTCATGCTGTTTGGCCGCTCGACCGGGGTGGGCCAGTGGCTTATCGCGCACGGTATCTCGATTGTCTTTACGTGGCCTGCGGCGGTGATCTCTGCCGTGGTGGTGTCGTTCCCCCTGGTCTATCGAACGGCCCTCGGTGCCTTTGAGAGCCTCGACACGCAAATGCTCGATGCGGCGCGCACGCTGGGCTGGTCCGAGCGTCGCATCTTTACCAAGCTTATGATGCCGCTTGGCTGGCCCTCGATTGCCGCCGGCACGGTACTCGCCTTTGCCCGCGCGATGGGCGAGTTTGGCTGCACCCTGTTCTTTGCGGGCAACTACGCCGGTATTACGCAGACCATTCCCATTGCCATCTACTTTGAGTGGATGGGCGGCAACACGTCGGTGGCCCTCTTTTGGGTCGTCGTCGTGATCGTGTTTAGCTTCCTGGTCATCCTGTTCATCAACATGTACACCGCTCATTCGCAAAAGTATCGCGAGCGGGGCCTTTCCCGTGCGGAGCGCAAACAGGCCAAAGATCTCGCCGGACAGGGCGATTCGCTCGACCCAGTCGGCGGCGATGCGCTGCGTATCGATCGCGAGGCGCTGGCCGAGCTCATGCGCGATGATGCGGCGCCGCAGGGAGGTCGATAGGTCATGTCACTCGTTCTGGATATCAAAAAGCGCTATCCCGGGTTTATGCTCGACATGCAGCTTGAGGCCGGCGAGGAGCGTGTGGCACTGCTGGGCGCCTCGGGTTGCGGCAAGAGCTGTACGCTGCGCTGCATCGCCGGCGTGGAGACGCCCGACGAGGGCAGGATCGTCGTCAACGGCGTGACCTTTTTTGACTCGGCAGCGGGCATCAACCTGTCGCCTCAGGAGCGAAAATGCGCCCTGCTGTTCCAAAACTATCAGCTGTTCCCTAATATGACAGTGGCCGATAACGTATGTGCCGGCGTAAAGGATGCGGGCGACGCCGCGGCGCGCAAGCAGCTTGCCGAGCGCTACCTGGGTATCTTTGGACTGGCCGATTTTGCCGACCGCTATCCCGTGCGACTCTCGGGCGGTCAGCAGCAACGTGTGGCGCTTGCGCGCATGGTGGCGGCGCATCCGGGCATCTTTATGTTCGACGAGCCCATGAGCGCACTCGATTCCTATCTTAAGAGCGCCCTCGAGCAGAATATGCTCGACCTGTTCGATGTATGCAACCGCACCGTGCTCTACGTGAGCCACGACATCGACGAAGCGTGCCGCCTGTGCCAGCGCATCTGCGTGATGCACGACGGGCATGTTGAGGAGATCGGCTCCGTCGAGGACGTGGTCCGCCGTCCGCAGACGCTGGCGGCGCTGCGCCTGACGGGCTGCAAGAACACAAGCCGGGCGCGCAAGATCGGCGACGAAGAAGTTGAGGCCCTCGACTGGGGCATGAGCTTTAACGTGGGTCGCGAGGTTCCCGATAATGTGGCGTACCTGGGCATTCGCGCAAGCTACTTCCATGTTGACAATCGCGCGGAGCGGGGTCGCAACAGTTACGACTTGCATGTGGCCCGTGTGAGCGATTCGCGCTTTGAGCGGCTGGTGTTGCTGGACGTGCCGCGCGTCGATGCGCCCACGCGTCTACAGTGGAAGGTCAACAAAGTGGGCGTGCCTGTCGACGAGCTGCCGCAGGCAGGCGAGAACCTGCGCATGCACTTCGATGCGAGTAGGATCCATTTGGTTTGTCGATAGCGCCGGGTAATGCCGTCGGGGATATAGGCCTCGGCGGCTTTGTCTTGCCGTTCGCCGAATGAAGGATGACAAACTCTTATCAATAAAGATAATTATTTATTAAACTACGGCACGCGACGCTGTCGTACGAATGTCAACGGTGTTCGCATGGTCGACGACCGTTGATATAGTTGACCTCAACTTGTAAAGGAGGGTGCGCACATGCCGCAGACGACATACATTCGCCGCGTTGCCGCGCGCGCCCTGTATATGGCTCGGAGTCGCATATGAGCAGGTATGTTCACGGCTCCGGGAGAGACGACGCACAACTAAATAATCGACCGCAAAGCGGGTTCCCCAAAATTCCGGGTTTGAGCACGGCTGGGTTTTCGCCACCCACCGTGCAGAAATACCGTAGCTATTCATTTTTGGTTCGAGAGGGGAACCGTCATGGCTGAAGAATTCGATTTCCATCCGATGTGGGAAAGCCTCGGCATGAATCTTGCCGACCACGACATGCTGCTGGGCGCCGTGGGCCAGATGTACGGCGATATGTTCCTGACGCAGAACAATCGCCCCAAGTCTACGTCCTACCTGGATTTTGTCGCCACCAACATCCACAGCGGCCGTATTAAGGAGATGCTCGACAAGAAGGAGGCCGGCGAGGCCACCAAGATCGTCGGTTCGTTCTGCGTCTACGTGCCCGAGGAGATCGTGCTTGCCTGCGATGGCATCCCCGTGGGCCTGTGCTCGGGTGCCGACTGGGCAACGGACAAGGTCGAGGAGCACTTGCCGCGCAACACCTGTCCGCTCATCAAGAGCTTTGCCGGCTTTAAGCTGGGCGAGGTCTGCCCCTACATTGAGTCGAGTGACCTGGTGGTGGGTGAGAACACCTGCGACGGCAAGAAAAAGGCCTACGAGTTCTTTGCCACGCAAAAGAACATGTACGTCATGGATATTCCCAACGTACACGACGAGTCGACGCTCGTGACCTGGAAGGCCGAGGTCAAGAAGCTCGCCGCCAAGATCGAGGAAGAGTGCGGCGTCAAGATCACGCCCGAGCGTCTGAAGGCCGCCATCCACGCCGTCAATGAGAAGCGTCGCGCCCTGCAGCGCCTGGCTGCCACGCGCGCTGCCGACCCGGCGCCCATCAGCGGTCTCGACAGCCTGCTGACCGTTCAGGCCGCCTTTATGGACGACACGCCGCGTCTGACCGGAGCCATCAACGAGATGGCCGCCGAGTGCGAGCAGCGTGTCGAGGCCGGCGAGGGTGTGGCGCCCAAGGGCACCAAGCGCATCCTGTACACCGGTACGCCCATGGCCGTCCCCAACTGGAAACTGTTCAACCTTATCGAGAAGGCCGGCGGCGTCGTGGTAGGCGAGGAATCCTGCACGGGTTCACGCTACTACAAGGACCTGGTCGACGAATCCGGCGAGACGGTCGACGAGATGCTCGACGCCATCGCCGAGCGCTACTTTAAGATCAACTGCGCCGTCTTTACGCCCAACGACCAGCGTATGAAGGACATTGTCCAGATGGCCAAGGACCTGCATGCCGACGGTATCGTCGACGTGGCCCTGCAGTTCTGCACGCTCTACGAGATGGAGTCGTTTGCCGTGGAGAAGGCCGCCGAGGAGGCCGGCATTCCGTTTATGCACATCACGACCGACTACGCCGGCGAGGATGCAGGCCAACTGCAAACCAGGATTGAGGCTTTCTTGGAAACCATTTAGGGCTATCCGGTCCAGCGGCTTCCCCAGGCACCCGATCTTGCCGTTCAAACCATCGCTTGCATACCAAAGTACGCGGCGCTCCTCTTTCGCGGCAACCTCGGGCACCTGGGAAAGCCGTTTCCTTGGTTGGTTAAAAGGTTTGTTAAGGAGTTATATGTCGGAAAATATTGAGCAGCCGTTGCCGTCCACGTTTGAGGAGTTCAACGAGCAACGCAAGGCGGCGTTTATTCGCGTCAAGGTTTATAAGCAGGCGGGTAATCGCCTGGTCGGTTTTCTGTGCAGCTACACGCCGCTCGAGATTATCGATGCCGCGGGGGCTGCGAGCGTGGCGCTGTGCGGCACGTCCGACGAGGTGATTCCCGAGGCCGAGAAGGTGCTGCCGGCAAACCTGTGCCCGCTCATCAAGTCTACGTATGGTTTTGCCTATTCGCAAAAGTGCCCGTTTACGTACTTTAGCGACATGATCATCGGCGAGACCACCTGCGACGGCAAGAAGAAGATGTACGAGCTACTCAACGAGCTCAAGCGCACGCACATTCTGCACCTGCCGCAGAGCCGCGATCGCGCCTACGAGCGCGAGGGCTGGTACGAGGAGTGCCGCCTGCTCAAGGAGGAGCTCGAGAACTTCTACGGCATCGCGATTACCGACGATGATCTGCGCGCTGCCGTCCGTCGTCGCAACCGCTTGCGTGCGGCCCAGCTCGACATGTTTGCGCTGCAGGCCAACCAGCCGGCGGCCATGAGCGGCGTCGACCTGATGAGCACCATGTTTGCCGGTACGTTTAGCTTTGATATCGAGGCTTATACGCAGCAGCTGGAGCAAAAGGTTGCCAAGCTGCGCGAGACCTACGACGCGGGTGAGTGCCCGGTCGCGGCAGACGCCAAGCGCATTCTGATCACCGGCTGCCCGGTGGGCGGCGTGATCAACAAGATCGGCCGTACTATCGAGTCCAACGGCGGTGTGGTCGTGTGCATGGACGACTGCTCGGGCGAGCGCACGGCGGCCATGATGATCGACCCGGAGGCTCCCGATATCCTGCGCGCCATCGCCGACCGCTACCTGGACATCAACTGCTCGGTCATGACGCCCAACGACGGTCGCATGGGAAACACGCTGGCTATGTGCGAGAAGTACCATGTCGATGCCGTGGTAGAGAGCGTGCTGCAGGCCTGCCACACCTTCAACGTTGAGAGCGCGCGCATGCAGGAGGCTGTCGAGGGTGCGGGCATTCCGTACATGAAGATTGAGACCGATTACAGCAATGGCGACATGGGTCAGATCGAGACGCGCATCGCCGCCTTTATCGAAACCCTCTAGCTTCCTCAGGCACCGGATCTTGCCCCTCAAACCGTCGCTTGCGTACCAAAGTACGCTGCGCTCCTCTTTCGGGGCAACCTCCGGCACCTGAGAAACCTAGAGCTAAGGCGCCTGAACGCGCCGCTATCTTTGATGTTTAGATTGGGAGAGAGCCATGATAGGGATCGGGATCGATATCGGGTCTACGGCGGCTAAGGCTGCTGTGGTCGACGGGGAGGGTTCGGTGGCGTGGACGTGCGTGCGGCCAACCGGGTTTTCCTCGGTCGATGCTTCCGAGCGGCTGCGCGAGGCACTGGCAGCGGCCGGCTACGACGTGACGGGCGACGATGTTCGCGTGGTCGCGACTGGCTACGGCCGTGTTGCCGTGCCCTATGCGCACAAGGTCGTGACCGAGATCACCTGCCACGGTACCGGTGCTGTGCGCCTGTTTGGCGACCACGGCACCGTGATCGACGTGGGCGGTCAGGACACCAAGGTCATTCAGATCAAGGGCGGTCGCGTGGCCAAATTTGCCATGAACGACAAGTGCGCTGCCGGCACGGGGCGCTTTTTGGAGATCATGGCCGACCGCCTAGGCATTTCCCAGCAGCAGATGACCGTCCTGGCGCGTTCCGGCGGGCCCACCAAGATCAGCAGCATGTGCACGGTGTTTGCCGAAAGTGAGGTTATCAGCCTGATCGGTCGCGGTGAGCCGCGCGAGAACATTGCGCGTGGCGTGATCGACAGCGTGGTCTCGCGCGTGGCCACTATGGCCGGGCAGGCGACGGGTGCTCCGTACTACCTGACGGGAGGCTTGTGCGAGAACGCTTACGTTGTGGAGCGGCTGGCGGCGCTGCTGGGGTCGCCGGTCACCACCTCGCCCCAGGCCCGCTTCGCCGGTGCCATCGGCGCGGCGATTCGCGCACAGGCGCTCAATTAATGCATCCGCCGTAGGCTCGCATTCATGCGTATACTGGGAGAAAATGATTGACCGATGAGAGGAGGTATCGATGGCTGACGATCAGATTAAGCTTACGTCTATGACTGCCGCGAGCGGTTGAGCCGCTAAGTTGGCTCCCGGAGCCCTCGCCCAGGTTCTGGGCGACTTGCCAAATGTGCATAACGACAACTTGCTCGTGGGGTTCGATACCTCTGACGATGCGAGCGTCTTCCGCGTAGGGGAGAACCTGGGGCTTGTGCAGTCCATCGACTTCTTCCCGCCGATGGTCGACGACCCGTTTCTGTTTGGCCAGATTGCCGCGGCCAACTCGCTGTCGGACATCTACGCCATGGGCGGGCGGCCGAGCCATGCCATGAACCTACTCTGCATACCCAGTTGTCTGGGCATCGAGGTTGCCGGTCAGATTCTGGCGGGCGGCGCCGACAAGTGCGTCGAGGCGGGTTGCTCCATCGCGGGCGGCCATACCATCAACGACGACGAGCCCAAGTACGGCCTGTCCGTGAGCGGCTTTGTCGCGCTCGACCACATGCTCGCCAACAGCGGCGCGCGCGTGGGCGATGTTCTGCTGCTGACCAAGGCGATCGGCTCAGGCATCATCACCACGGCCATTAAGGGCGAGCTCATCGAGCAGGACGAGGCCGCAGCCGTGTTTGACTCGATGCGTACCCTCAACGAGGCCCCGATTCGTCTGACCGAGGGACTCGAGCTTCACGGCTGTACTGATATTACGGGCTTTGGTCTGATCGGGCACGCGTGCGAGATGGCCGAGGGCTCGGGCGTGCAGGTTGAGCTTGCGTCGGGGGCGGTGCCGCTCTTTGACCAGGTGCTCGACATGGCGCGTCTGGGCATTATCCCCGCGGGCTCCTACCGCAACCAGGACTTCTTTGGCCCGCGCGTGGCTGCCGACGAGGACCTGGAGCCGGGCATACTGGATGCGCTGTACGATCCGCAGACTTCGGGTGGTTTGCTTATTGCGGCACCTGCTGCCGATGTGGATGAGCTTGCGCGCCGTCTGCATGCCGAGGGGCGCGTTGCCGCCACAATCGGCCGCGTGTGCGAGCCGGTGCCAGGCGGTCCTGCCGTCCACATTGTCCGTTAACGACACGTTTATTGAACTATGCACCGTTCTAAAACGATTTATTCGAAAGGAATTTACTATGTCTACCAAGATTGATGTCAATGCCATGGGCGATGCCTGCCCGCTGCCCGTCGTCAAGACGCTCAAGGCCCTCAAGCAGCTCGATGGCGAGGGCGTTGTCGTGACCTCGGTCGACAACGAGACCGCCGTCAAGAACATCTCCAAGATGGCACAGGAAAAGGGCTGCACGGCCTCGGTCGAGAAGGTTTCTGACGCCGAGTGGCACGTGACCTTGGCGACCTCTGGCGCCGTTGCCGTTGCGGACCCCGAGCAGGATAGCGCTGCCTTCTGTGATGCCAGCGCCGGCAAGGGCAAGCTCGTCATTTCCGTCTACACCGATTGCATGGGCCGTGGCGACGACGAGCTGGGCCACAAGCTCATGAAGGCCTTTATCTTTGCCGTGACGCAGCAGGAGGAGCTGCCCGCGACCATGCTGTTCTACAACGGTGGCGCCAAGCTCACCGTCGAGGGCTCTCCGGTGCTCGACGACCTGAAGGGCCTGGCCGAGCAGGGCGTCGAGATCCTTACCTGTGGCACCTGCCTCGACCACTATGGCATTAAGGACCAGCTTGCCGTGGGCGAGGTCACGAACATGTACGTGATCGTGGAGAAGATGGAGCAGGCCGTGCGCGTCGTGCGCCCGTAGCGTATTGGTTGGAGTTGCCATGAGGGAGAAGCGCCCGGCGCTTGTCATCACGTTTCCCACCACGGCGGCCGCCATGGGTTGCGAGTCCCTGTGCGTCGAGCGCGGCCTTCCCGGGCGAACGATTCCCGTGCCCGGGGAGGTCGCTGCCGGCTGCGGTCTGGCGTGGAAGGCGTTGCCTGCCGATGAGGAACTGCTGCGCAGCGAGCTTACCGCGGCGGGCGTTCCTACCGAGGGCTATACCGTGATTGATATGTGGGAGGTCGTGCGATGATCTATCTGGATAACGCGGCGACGACCATGCACAAGCCGCAGACGGTCATTGATGCCGTGACGCAGGCGATGTGCTCGCTCGGCAATGCCGGGCGCGGCGCCACGTCGGGTGCCCTCGATGCCGCTCGTACGATTCACGCTTGCCGTGCCAAGCTCGCGCGCCTTTTGGGTTGCCCGAGGGCGAACCATGTGTGCTTTACGCCCAACTCAACCGCGGCGCTCAACACCGTCATCAATGGCGTGGTTCGCCCCGGCGACCGTGTGGTCACAACAGTGCTCGAGCACAACTCCGTGCTGCGTCCGCTCAACCGCTTGGCGGTAGAGCGGGGTGTGACCGTTGAGCATGCGGGCTGCGACGCGAACGGCGCGCTCGACTACGACGAGCTCGAGCGGTTGGTCACGCCGGGCACGCGTGCTGTGGTGGTGACGCACGCCTCCAATGTGACCGGCAACGCGGTCGACATTGCGCGCGTGGCGGCCATGGCCCATGCGGCCGGTGCGCTGGTGATCGTTGACGCCTCTCAGTCTGCCGGCACGGCGCATATTGATATGCACGCCATGGGGCTCGATGTTGCGTGCTTTACCGGCCACAAAGGGCTCATGGGACCTCAAGGCACCGGCGGCCTGGCCGTGGCGGATGGCGTTGACGTGGCTCCGTGGGCCATGGGCGGCACCGGCGTGCACAGCTTTGATGCGCTGCAGCCGCTTGAGTGGCCCACGCGCCTTGAGGCGGGCACGCTCAACGGTCATGGCATAGCGGGCCTTTCCGCAGGCCTTGATTTTATTGAGGCTCAGGGTGGAGTTGAAGCGATTGCGACTCACGAACGCGCCCTGGCCGATCGCTTTCTCGCCGGTGTTCGTGAGATTCCAGAAATCAAGCTCTACGGCGCCTTTGACCAGCCGTCGCGCTCGGCGATCGTGTCGCTCAACGTAGGCGATATCGATTCGGCTGAGATCTCGGACGCGCTCACGCAAGGGTGGGGGATTGCGACGCGCCCCGGTGCCCATTGCGCTCCGCTCATGCACCGCGCGCTGGGGACCGAGCGCCAGGGCGTCGTCCGCTTCTCGTTTGGGTATTTCAACACGGACGAGGAAGTCGACACTGCGATTGACGCTTTGCGCGATTTAGCCTGCTAGAGCGTATATACTTGCGGGACGGGTCTTTTGCCCGTCCCGTTTTTGTTTCGACCCGAAAGGTGTGCCTATGGCCTCATCCGCCCCGCGCGGTCTGCGCTCCGACCATGTCGTTACCGTCGGCATTGCGCTGTTCTCGATGCTCTTTGGCGCCGGTAACCTCATCATTCCGCCGTTGCTGGCACTTCAGGCCGGCACGGCCACGCCACTTGCCATGATCGGCTTTTTGATTGCCGCCATCGGCCTGCCCGTCATAGGCTTTATCGCTGTGGCGCTTGCTGGAACGGCGCGCGAGCTTGCCGGCCGCGTGCATCCCAAGTTCGGTGAGTTCTTTGTTGCGGCGGTGTATCTGGCTATCGGCCCGTGCCTGGCCATTCCGCGTACGAGCTCCACGGCCTTCGAGATGCTGGTGCCCTTGCTGCCTCAGGGCGTCTCGCTTGGCACGGCTCGCCTGGTGTTTGCCGTCGGTTTCTTTGTCGTCGCGTTTGCACTCACGCTGCGCCCGGGCGTTATCACACGCGTGCTCGGTCGTATTACGGGCCCCGCGCTCATCGCGCTCATCGTGCTGGTCGTGGGCGCTGCCGTGATCTCGCCGCTGGGTCCCGCTGCCGTGCCGCAGGCTCCTTACAATGCCGGTGCTGCCGTGCAGGGCTTTTTGACCGGCTACCAGACCATGGACTTGCTCGCGTCGCTCGCCTTTGGCATTATCATCGCCGAGACCATCCATGAGCTGGGCGTTACCGACGATAAGCGCGTGGCCTTTGAGATCTCGCGCTCCGGTGTGATCGCCGGCGTGCTCATGGCCATCATCTACTGTGGCCTGGCGCTTGCCGGCATGCAGCTCGGCACGGTTATGCCCGATGCCACCAATGGCGCCGCCATCCTTGCCCGCTCTGCCTCCATGCACTTTGGCCTTGTCGGCACGGTCGTGGTCTTTGCGATCTTTTTCCTCGCCTGCATGAACGTGTGCATCGGTCTTATTAGCTGCTGCTCGCGGTACTTCTGCGAGACGTATGTGGTTGAAGGGGGAGCGGAGGCTTCCGAGGAGGCCATGCGCCGCCCCTTTGCGATGCTTGCCTTTGTGTTCGCGGCGTTTTCGTGCGTGCTCTCCAACGTGGGCCTCGACGTGATCCTTATGTTCTCGGTGCCTATGCTCAATGCCCTGTATCCCGTTGCCATTGTGCTGGTGCTTATGGGCCTGATGCACGGCTTTTGCGACGCGCATCCGCAGGTTTGGGTTTGGGTCGGCGGCGTGGTCGCGGTGCAGAGCGTGATCACCTCGGTCCGCGACGCGTTCTTTACTGGTGCGTGGCTGCCGTTCGATGCGTTGCCGCTGGCAGATATCGGTGCTGCGTGGGCACCGGTTGCTGTGGCGGCGTTTGTGATCGGTCTGGTTCATAGCCAGTTTGTCACACATTCGAGGAGCTAGGGTATCGTCGCTTGCACAGGCGGGAAGTCTCCCCTATAATTTCCTTCGCTTTGGGACACGCAAGGTTTATGCCTTAGCTGCTCAACACCTTCGGGACGTGGCGCAGTTTGGTAGCGCGCCTGCTTTGGGAGCAGGATGTCGCAGGTTCAAATCCTGTCGTCCCGACCATATCTTGCGGGCGTAGTTCAATGGTAGAACCCCAGCCTTCCAAGCTGATGACGCGGGTTCGATTCCCGTCGCCCGCTCCATAGGATAGTTTTAACGGCTTTGGCTCCATTTGGTGCCAGGGCCGTTTTCATATATATGCCGGGGACCCCACATCCCCACCTAAGTTGCGGTGAAATATGGACTGTTTTCCGGCTTTTATGGCCCATGTAGTCCGTATTTCACCGCAACTATTTGTAAGGTTGGATTTTGATGCCGTTGGGAGGGTCGTAGCGACCGTCTACCGAGAATGAAAATTTTTTTTGAAGCTCTGACCTGCGACGTCAAGCTTTTGGTCAGCTTTTGGCAAGGCCTGCGGACGGAAGCATGCGATAGCGTAATGGTATTTTCTCCGCCGTGATGGTTATGGGGTTGGCCATGCTCGATAAAGGCAAGCATTTTCCGCAGTCATATGCAAGGATGCTATTCTCGGCCCTTGGAATTCATCAAGATGGACAGCTGCTTATAACAATTGATCCTTGGGAAGAACGCCGTGCGCGCGAGCTTATGCAGGAAGAGCTTATGCTTCGTCTTTACAACCACGTGTATGCGGATCCGGTCTATTGGAATAATCTTGGGGTTGAAGATCGCATCTTTCAGCTGGCATCCGCTATTGCGGTCGTTGAACCGGATGCTGTGTTTTGCGGATCGACGGCAGCGCTGCTCTACGGCATCGGCTCGGCGTACACGCTTCTGGATAAAGTGCAAGTGCTGCTGCCGCGGTCTACAAGGCGTGATACGTATGAGTTCGTTGAATATAAGCGCTGGCGGGCGGGCGAAGTGTGGCGGCTCGGTCTGTTTACGCTGACGGATCCGTATCGAACGGTTGTTGATATCGCCCGAACGAGCGCCTTTCGCTATGCGCTGGGCTATGTCGATGGCTTGGCCCGCGAGTACGATGTCGAACGTGAAGAGCTGCGAGTATATGCGCAGGCAAATTGCCGAGGGTTGCATGGCATCGCGCGTGCTTTTGACGTTTTTGAGCATATGGACGGCAGGTCAGACAATGGCGGCGAGTCCGAGGCGAGAGCAGCAATGATTCTTGCTGGGGTTGCCGCGCCTGAGCTTCAAGTTGAGATAACGCGACCGGGAAACCCTGGTTATTATCTAGCAGATTATGGCTGGCAGATGCCAGACGGCTCATGGACGCTGGCAGAGCTGCATGGGCTGGGTAAGTTTGAAGACGAAGCTCAAAATGATCCGGAGCAAGCGGCGGCAAAAACCTATCGAGCGGCCCTCATGCGCGATGCGAACCTTCGCGCCATGGGCCACAACGTCATTCATTTCAAACTCTCGGACACCTACGAAGTAGAATCGTTCGGTGCAATGATGCGCGGTTACGGTATTCCGACAACAAAACCCTACGCCGACTCCCGATAGAGAAATCGTTCGCAGCCAACCTTCAATAAGTTGCGGTGAAATACGGACTATCGAGGCCTTTAAAGGCATGAAACAGTCCGTATTTCACCGCAACTTAGGAGGGGATGGGGCTGAGGGGCGGGCGATGCCGTTGCCTGTCGGTTAGTGGCGGGGTTGGCGGCGGAGCTTGTCGATGGTGGCGTCGGTGCTGTGACTGCGGGCGTCGGTGCTTCGGCTGCGGGAGTCGGTGCTGCGGTTGCGGGCTTCGGCTGCGGTTTGGCGCTTGTGACGGTAATCGATCATGCCTTGGATGATGGGCTTGCCAAAGCTCACGACATCATCGTTGTAGATGGCGGTTCGGGCTGCGAGGAGGCAGTCGGTAAAGTCCATATGGGTCTTGCCAAAGAGTTTGACGGCAAGGGTGACAACGGTGGGCTCGTCGACCATGACGTCATCGAGCAGCCTTTTCATGGCCGCAGTAATCTCAACGCGGGGAACCTTATAGACGTCGCGCAGCGTGACCACGACGCGCGTGATGATTTCGGGGTAGACACGAGCGGTGCGCGTGGCGATGACCTTGGCGGCGCGCGGTGACAGGACCTCGTCGTCGTCAAGCAGGTAGCGTAGGATGACGGTCTCGTCGATGATAGTGCTACTCATGGATATCTACTTCCTCGGGGCCCAAAATCGAATCGTCACTTTCTGTGGCAAGGTATTCAATCCAGGCATTGCGCTCCTCGGAGCGGCGATTGGGGTCACCATATGCTTTGAGCGATCCATAGGCGGCGGTGCCGTCCTTTGAGCGCACGGCGACCGGCTGAAAGGGGAGCTTGCGCATCAAAATGCTCTGCGCGACAAATAGACGGACGGCCTCGGCAAGCGATGTGCCCATGGCGTCGTAGAGATGTTCGGCATGCTGCTTGTCTTCCTCGCGAATGCGCACCTGCAGGATGGCTCGTTTTTGAGTCGATGACATCACTGCCCCCCTTAATGAGCGTGCAATATAGTCGGTCAAATGCGGCATGTGCCGATACCTAAGCATCTTATAACGATTACTTTATTTCGCTCAAGTAAATAACCATTAACTTGAATACAAGCGTAGTACATCTAAAATGAGAGCGCGTAAAAATCTCTGAGGCGTACGCATGTAATACACTCACCTTTATAGCCTCTAGAGAATAATTCCAACCTGCCAAAACCCCTGCAATACACTCGTATTGCAGGGCCTATGCTCAAGTTTGCCCCCTGCAACTGCGTATATTTAACCTGTATATCGTTGGAGGAATTCTATCGAAGTGCCTGTTTCGCCGCATGCACTCGATACGTCGATGCCGGACCACGGGCGGTCCGGGGCAACGTCGACAGGGTCTCTCCGGCATGGGATTCAGGAGGGAGTGAACAACATGGGCAATAAACGAGTCGTGGCTGATTCTTCACGCTGCATTGGGTGCCAAACCTGTATGGCGGCGTGCATCGAGGCACACGATATTCCCGGCAACATCGCCGCACCTCGCTTGCGCGTAACGCGCACCTACGAGATTTCCGCGCCGGTGGCATGTCACCACTGCGAGGACGCTCCGTGCGCCAAGGCCTGCCCCACGGGTGCCTTGTTCTTTGATCCAAAGAACCATCGCATCGGCGTCAACGAGGACAACTGCATCGGCTGCAAGAGCTGCGTCATGGCCTGCCCCTTTGGCGCCGTGAGTGTGGCGACCACGCAGGTCCCCGTCTTGATGGGCGACGTGCGCGTGGGTTCGCAGACCAAGAGCTTCGTGCTCAAGTGCGACCTGTGCGTGGACCGTCCCGGCGGTCCGGCGTGTGCCGAGGCGTGCCCGACCAAGGGCCTCACCTTGGTAGACGAGGAGCGCCTGGCAGAACTGACTGCCGAGCGTGCCCGCGCCACCATCGAAAACGAGGCGTAGCCGGGCGGCCATACAGGCCCAACGATTGTCAAATACGTACCGATTAATCGGTAGCAGAGAAAGGAAGGAGGGTGTCATGGAGAAGCATAAAGTGATCTGCCCGTACTGCGGCGCCGGTTGCCAGTTTAACCTCCTGGTCCAAAACGGCCAGGTCGTGGGCACCGAACCGCTCAACGGCATCACCAACCAGAGCGAGCTGTGCCTTAAGGGCATGAGCGGCTACGACTTCATCAACGACACCAAGATCTTGACTCCTCGCGTACTGCACCCGATGATCCGCCGCACTAAGGGCGCGGATCTTGAGCGCGTAAGCTGGGACGAGGCACTGGATTTCACCGCATCTAAGATGCAGGCCATAATTGACGAATATGGTCCTAACGCTGTCATGACCACCGGCTCTTCGCGAGGCGGCGGCAATGAGGCGAACTACGTCATGCAGAAGTTTACGCGTGCGTGCATCGGCACCCACAGCGTGGACAACTGCGCCCGTACTTGACACGGCCCTACTGTCCTCGGTCTGATGGACACGGTTGGTTCAGGTTGCATGTCATGCTCCATCCCCGGTATGGAGGATGCGGGCTGCATTTTCCTCTTCGGCTATAACCCTGCCGATTCGCACCCCATCGTCGCAAGGCGTATCGTGCGAGCCAAAGAAAAGGGTTGCAAGATCATCGTCGCCGATCCGCGCCATATCGAAACCGCGCGTATCGCCGATCTCTACCTTCCGATCAAGAACGGTTGCAACGTTGCGTTCCTCAACGCCTTTGCCAACTGCTTGGTCAACGATGGCCTCTACGACAAGGAATTCGTCGCCGAGCATACGAACGGCTTTGACGAGTGGTGGGAGACCATCAAGAACTACACTCCCGAATCCGTACAGGACATTACGGGTGTCGAGCCCGCGTTGATCCACCAAGCTGCCGAGATGTACGCCACGGCGAAGCCCTCTGCCATCATTGGCTGGGGCATGGGCGTATGCCAGCAGAAGCAGAACCTGAAGACGGTGCACACCATCGCCTCCATCGCCTGCGTTGCCGGCCAGATCGGCAAACCCAATTCCGGCCTCGCGCCCGTGCGTGGTCAGAACAACGTCCAGGGCTCCTGCGATATGGGCATGCTGCCCAACCTGTACCCTGGCTACCAGAAGGTCACCGACCCGGCTGTGCGTGCCAAGTTTGCCAAGGCTTGGGGCGTGCCCGAGGAAAAGCTCCCGCTCGAGGAGGGCTACAAGCTCACCGACCTGGGCCACCTGGTCGACGAGGGCAAGGTGCACTGCTTCTACAACTACGGCGAGGACCCGGTGCAGACCGAGCCCGATTCGGCCGGTATGCGCAAGACGCTCTCCGAGCTGGATCTGTTCATTTGCCAGGACATCTTTATGACGCAGACGACCATGCTCGCCGACGTCATCCTGCCCGCTACCTCTTGGGGCGAGCACGAGGGTGTCTTTACCGCATCCGACCGTAGCTTCCAGCACTTTGACGCGGCCGTTCCGCCCAAGGGCGAGTGCCGTCACGACTGGGAGATCTTCGCGGACCTGTCTACGCGTATGGGTTACCCCATGCACTACGACAACACCGAGCAGATCTGGAACGAGTGCATTAGCCTGTGCCCCAACTTTGTGGGCGCGACCTACGAGAAGATGGCTCCCGAGGGCGGCTACGCCCAGTGGCCCGTCAAGAGCACCGATGTGAACGACCACGGTACGCCCGACATGTTCGCTGGTGGCAAGTTCACCACCAAGGACGGCCGCGCCAACCTGATGGCGCACGACTGGGAGGCACCCTCCGAGCTTCCCGACGATGAGTACCCGCTCATCCTGTGCACCGTCCGCGAGGTCGGCCACTACAGCTGCCGCTCGATGACCGGCAACTGCAAGACGCTGGCGCTGCTTGCCGACGAGCCCGGCTTTGTCCGCATGAATCCCGCGGACGCCCAGGCGCGCGGCATCAAGAATGGCGACATCGTCTCGATTCACAGCCGCCGCGGCCAGGTATACAGCCGCGCCGATGTGAGCGACCGCATCAATAAGGGCACGGTCTATATGACCTACCAGTGGTGGATCGGCAAGTGCAACGAGCTGACCATTCACAAGGTCGACCCGGTCTCGCATACGCCCGAGGACAAGTTCTCCGCCTGCCAGGTCGACGCTATCGCCGACCAGGTCTGGGCCGAGGGCGAGGTCGAGCGTCAGTACACCGAGCTCAAGCAGGCTCTGGTGGACGCCGCCGCTCCCCAGGACGTTGAGCCTGGCGCCGCCAAGTTCGACGACGAGACGCACGTGAACCAAATCGTGTAGTCCCGTTCTCGTTGGCTTTTTGGGCCGGGCGTCCCGTACGTTCGGGAGCCCGGCCCGTTATTTTGAAAGGAAGTGGGGATGAACCGCTTCATCGACATCAACCCGGAGAGGTGCATCGGCTGCGGAACATGCCAGTCCGCCTGTGC
Source organism: Collinsella sp. CLA-ER-H3 (assembly GCF_040092425.1). Classification (NCBI taxonomy): domain Bacteria; kingdom Bacillati; phylum Actinomycetota; class Coriobacteriia; order Coriobacteriales; family Coriobacteriaceae; genus Collinsella; species Collinsella sp. CLA-ER-H3. The sequence goes on along the minus strand of NZ_JBBNLP010000009.1, from coordinate 49,079 downwards.
CGACGCCCACCGGATGCAGGGTCTTCAGGATACGCCGCGCCTGGCGCTCGTGAAGACCGGCGGTATTTCGGCCGCCCTTGCCTGCCACCATTGCGAGGGTGCCCCCTGCGCCGAGGTTTGCCCGGTGAATGCCATCGAGCACGATGGCGATCGCATCCACGTCAAGGAGCAGGAGTGCATCGGGTGCAGGCTGTGCGCCATCGCGTGCCCCTTCGGAGCCATCCATCCCGATGGCACGTCTATCGCCGGTGTCGCAGGCATGTGCGACCCGACGCCTTCGTATCCTAAGTCCCTGAGCAGCCTGCTTACGTGGGCTCCCGGCCAGTACACCTGCGCTGTCAAGTGCGACCTGTGCGCCTTCGATCCGGACGGCCCGCATTGTGTGGCGGCGTGCCCCACCAAGGCGCTGACCGTCATGGGCGGCGCGGCCGATCGCGAGCTCGACGAGGCCAAGCGCCTGCGCTCGATCGAAAACGGTCCGGTCGTCGACGTTACCGCTGTGGCCCAGGGCCTCTCCGAGAAAGCAGAAGGGAGCGTAAACAATGGATAGCATGACGCTGTTTATCGCATCGCTTGCCGTCTCGTGCATCGGTGCGCTCGCCTCGGTTCTGCTGATCAAGGCCGATAACGCCGCCAAGACCGCCGGCTGCCTTATCGGCGCCGTCGCGGCCGTGCTGTCGTTCATCGCGGGCCTCGAGGCCGTGCTTGGCGACGTTTCGTCCCTCAACACGGTCTTCTTCTTCCCGTTCGCCCGTCTCGAGCTCTTGCTCAACGGCCTTGCGGGCCTGATCGTGGTCCTCATCTCGATTCTCGCCTTTGCGGGCTTCATCTACGGTCTGTCCTACTTCGACGAGTACCCGGGCAAGGTCGGGCGCGCCGGCTTCTTTATGAACACCTTCGTCGCCTCGATGATGCTCGTCATCACCGCCGACAACGTGTTCTGGTTCCTGGTCGCCTTTGAGCTCATGTCCCTTACGAGCTACTTCCTTGTCGTTATCGAGGAGAACAAGAACTCCATTAGGGGCGGTTGGCTCTACTTCGTCATCGCGCACGTGGGCTTCGTTCTCATCATGGCGAGCTTCCTGCTCATGACCAACGGCGTGGGCGGTTCCTTCAGCTTCAGTGATTTCCGTACGCATGACTTTGGACCCGCCGTCTCCTCCGCGTGCTTCGTCCTCGCGTTCTTCGGATTTGGCGCGAAGGCCGGTATCATCCCGCTGCACTCCTGGCTGCCCCAGGCGCACCCCGAGGCGCCGTCCAACGTGTCCGCCCTCATGTCCGGCGGCATGATCAAGATCGGCATCCTGGGAATCCTCAAGGTCGGTCTCGACCTGCTCGCGGGTTCGGGCGTCCAGCTCTGGTGGGGCCTCATGGTCCTGGTCTTCGGATCCATCTCGTCGGTCCTGGGCGTCGTCTACGCCCTCCACGAGCACGACATCAAGCGCCTGCTTGCCTATCACTCCGTCGAGAACATCGGCATCATCTTGCTCGGTGTCGGCGCGTCCATGACGGCGCACGCCCTGGGCAACGACGTCATCGCGACGATCGCGCTCATGGCCGCCCTCTACCACACGCTCAACCACGCCATGTTCAAGGGCGAGCTGTTCCTCGGCGCGGGCTCCCTGCTCTATGCCACGGGTACGCGCAACATGGAGAAGATGGGCGGTCTGTTCCGCCGCATGCCGGTCACGGCCGTCTGCTTCCTCATCGGTGCCCTTGCCATCTCGGCCATCCCGCCGCTCAACGGCTTCGTTTCCGAGTGGTTCACCTACCAGTCCCTGTTCAACATCTCGACGCTCTCCGACCCGGTCGTCATGGTGTTCGCCGTCGCCTCCGCGGCCGCCCTCGCCATCACCGGTGCCCTGGCCGTCACGTGCTTCGTGAAGGCCTACGGCGTCTCGTTCGCGAGCAGCCCTCGTTCCCAGGAGGCCGCGAACGCCAAGGAGTCCCCGGCTCCGATGTTGTTCTCGCAGATGCTCCTCGCGGCCATCTGCGTGGTACTGGGAATCGGCTCCCCGGTCATCGCCCCGGTTCTGGGCGACGTCGCCCAGAGCGTGCTTGCCGGCTCCGCCGTCACAGCCACCTCGGGCGTGTCTCTCGTGAACGAGATTTCCGGTGCCGCCACCTCCACCCCCGCGATCGCCATCGCGCTCGTGGTCCTCACCGGCCTCGCGTTCGCGCTGAGGTCCTGCCTCGGCGCCAAGGCCCCCGCTAAGAAGACCGACCCTTGGGCGTGCGGCTACGAGCCCAACGAGCACATGCCCGTCGTCGCCACGAGCTTCGCGTCCGACGTCGAACTCTTCATGGGCCCGCTCTACACCCTGCGCGAGGTATGCACCAAGATCTGCTGGTCCATCGCGCACGTGTTCCAGAAGCTCACCGGTGTCGCCCAGGGCGTCGAGCCCCTGCCCGACCGTTTCCTGGTCGATGCACCGAGCGAGGGTGCCGACAAGCTGGCCGGCCTCGCCTCCAAGATCGAGGGCGGCAACTACTCCGTATACATCTGCTACATCGTCGCGGCGCTCGTGGTCTTCCTCGTGCTCGCCGTGGTCATGGTCTAGAGAGGGGAGAGGATATTATGAACATCGTTCTTGCGATGGCGCAGGGCCTCGTGGTCATGCTGGTCGCGCCCTTCTTCTCCGGCCTCGCCCGTGTGATTCGCGCGAAGATGCACAATCGCCGCGGTCCGTCCATCCTTCAGGATTACCGGGACCTCGCGAAGCTCATGGCGCGTCCCGAGTCCGTGAGTTCCGACTCGAGCTTCGTGCTGCGCATCATGCCGCCGCTGTTCCTCGCGGTGTCGTTTATGCTCGCCATGGGCCTGCCCATGTTCACGCTCCAGAGCCCCATGCCCGTCTTTGGTGACGCCATCACCATCATGTACGCGCTCGCGCTGTCCCGCTTCTTCTTCGCGCTGTCCGGCGTGGATTCCTCCAACGCCTACGCGGGCTTCGGCGGTATCCGCGAGCTCCTCATGAGCGTGCTCATCGAGCCGTCCATGCTCATCGCGCTGTTCACCGTCGCCATCGTGTGCGGCTCCACGGACATTGCGACCATGGGTCAGCACATCGTTACGGGCAACGTCTCGAGCGTCGTCGCCGTTATCCTCGCCGGCGTCGCCTTCGCGGCCGCCTGTTACATGGAGCTCGGCAAGCTTCCGTTCGATCAGGCCGAAGCCGAGCAGGAGCTCCAGGAGGGCCCGCTCGCCGAGCTCTCCGGCCCGTCCCTGGCCATGATGAAGCTCGCCATGGGCATGAAGCAGGTCGTGGTCGTCGCTTGGTTCACCTCCATCTTCATCCCCTGGGGAGAGCCCGCGACCATCGGCGTCACCGCTCTCGTGGGCGCCGTCGTCTTCCTCGTCAAGTGCCTGGTCGATTTCGTCGTCTGCGGCGTGCTCGAGAACTCCGTTTCCCGTTCGCGCTTCAAGGTGCTCGGTAACCAGACCTGGGCCGTCGTCGGCATCGCGGTCCTCGCGTTCGTCTTCGTCGTCGTAGGCGTGTAGGGAGAAGGGAGAAACTATGTCAATCGAATCGAGCTTGTCCCTCTTTGCCATGGTGGCGATCGCCGTCCCCATGCTGGGCTCCCTGCTCATCGTCATGCTGCCGCGTCCCTACGCTAAATGGATCTGCGCCTTTGCCGGCGGCATCGCCACGGTCGCTTCCGTTGGCTTGGCCGCGACGTTTGCCGGAAACGGCATGAACGCGGTCGATGTAACCTGGGCGAGTATGGGCCAGACCTTGGTCATGGGCTTCATATTCGACCGGATGAGCACGCTGCTCGCACCCGCGTTCGTCGCTATCGGCCTGCTCGTCGTCATCTATTCGTTCCCGTACATGAGCGATAAGAATAAGGAGCATCCCGACGCGCCCCGTCGTCGCTTCTACGTGTACTTCTCCACGTTCATCGGCGCCATGGCCGGTCTCGCCTACAGCTCCACCATCGTCGGCCAGCTCGTTTTCTTCGAGATCACCGGTGTGTGCTCCTGGGGCCTCATCAGCTACTACATGACGCCCACGGCCAAGAAGGCCGGTATGAAGGCGCTCATCATCACCCATATCGGCGCTCTGGGACTCTACATCGGCGCGGCCTTCCTGTTCGCCGGAACCGGCACGTTCGCGCTGAGCGCGATCTCCCAGCTCGATTCCGGTATGAAGACCGTCGTGCTGCTGCTCATCCTGTTCGCCGCTTGGGCCAAGTCCGCCCAGTTCCCGCTCTACATGTGGCTGCCCTCCGCAATGGAGGCCCCCACGCCCGTTTCCGCCTACCTCCATGGCGCGTCTATGGTTAAGGTCGGCGTGTGCGTGTTCGCCCGCGCTCTTGCGAGCGCCGGCGATATCCCCGAGATCGTCGGTTGGGTCGCCATCATCGACGCCGTCGTGACCATGCTCTTCGGCTTCCTCATGTATCTGCCCCAGAAGGATATGAAGCGCCTGCTCGCCTTCTCGACGATCGCGCAGCTCGCCTACGTGTTCTTCGGCCTGGGCCTCTCCGTGTTCGGAAGCCAAATGGCGTTCAACGGCGCCGTCGAGCACATCTTCAACCACGCGTTCACCAAGACCCTGTTCTTCCTCATCGCCGGCTCCCTCAGCTTCACGCTGGGAACCCGTATGTTGCCCAAGATCCAGGGCCTCATGAAGAAGTACCCGGTCACGGGCGTGGGTTTCGCGGTCGCCGCGACCGCAATCGCCGGCGTGCCCCCCATGAGCACGTTCTTCTCCAAGTTCCAGATTATTTCCGGTGGCTTCGCGGTTGGTGCTTCCAACACGGTCATCTTCGTCCTCGTGTGCGTCATGGTCGTCGAGACCGTCGCCACCTTCGCATGGTTCCTGCGTTGGATGGGTAAGGTCCTGCCCGGTGAGCCGAACGAGACCGTGGCCGCCGGCCAGCCCCTTCCGCGCGCCATGGCGTTCGTGTTCGTCGTCCTCATGATCATGGTCGTCGTCGCCGGTCCTCTGTCCTCTAGTTGGATGGGTTAGGAGGTAGGACATGGGTTATTCGTTAGTCAATATCCTGGGCGGTCTTCTGATCGTGACCTCCACCATGGTGGTCGTCTCGAAGACCATCCCGTCCGCCATCAAGTGGTACGCGATCCAGTCGGTTGTCCTGGTGGGCGTGCTGCTCACCCTGGGCCTCACCACCGGTGCCACCGAGCTTCTCATGTGGGCCGCGTCGGCCTTCGTCACCAAGGTGATCCTCGTTCCGTTCATTCTCAACCGTGCCTACAAAAAGATGGGTTCGCCTGCCGATAGCACGCTGACCTCCTCCGTCAAGCCGGCCTGGACCATCATCCTCACCGGTCTGGAGGTGGCCATCTGCTTCGCGGTGGTCACGCGCCTGAGCCTGCCCACCGCTGAGGTGGCTACTCCGGCCCTCGCCATCAGCTTCGCGCACTTCTTCGTCGGCCTCACGTGCATCATCTCCCAGCGCAACATCCTCAAGCAAATCTTCGGGTACTGCCTTATGGAGAACGGTAGCCACGTGACGCTCGCCCTGCTCGCGCCCACGGCCCCCGAGATCATCGAGATCGGCATCGCCACCGACGCCATTTTCGCCGTCATCATCATGTCCGCCGTCGTCGTGAGGATCTGGAACGACACCAAGTCGCTCGACTCCCACGACCTGACCGAATTGAAGGGGTAGGCCATGGATGTTTCAATGCTGACGGTCGCCCTGCTCGCTTGTCCCCTCGTGTTCTCCCTGATTATGGCTGCGCTCCCCAAGACGACGTCCTACAGCGTCTTTGCGGGGCTCAACACCATCTCCGTCGCGGCGACCCTCGTCCTTTCGGTCGTCACCGCGGGAACCATGCTCTCGAGCGGGCAGAATATCGACGCTTTGGGCCTGTGGCTCCATCTCGATTCGCTCTCGTCGATCTTCGTCCTTCTGGTAGGCATCATCGGGTTCATCACCGGCGTGTACTCCATCTCCTATATCAAGATCGATATCAAGGAGAAGACCATGCCGGCCGAGCGCACCAAGCAGTACTACGCGCTGTTTAGCCTGTTCGTTTTCACGATGCTGCTCGCCTGCCTGTCCAACAACATCATCCTCACCTGGGCGGCGGTTGAGGCCACCACGCTGTCGACCGTGTTCCTCGTGGGCATCTACAAGAACAAGCAGGCGCTCGAGGCGTCTTGGAAGTACGCGATGGTCTGCACCGCCGGCGTGGCCTTCGGCCTGTTCGGTACGCTGCTCATCTACGCGAACGCCGCCGATATCATGCCCAACGCGCATGAGGCAGCCTTCCTCACCTCCATCATGCCCTACGCCGACCAGTTCGACCCGATGCTCGTGCGCCTCGCGTTCGCGTTCATCGTCATCGGCTTCGGCACCAAGGCGGGCCTGTTCCCCATGCACACTTGGCTGCCCGACGCGCACTCCCAGGCTCCGAGCCCGGTCTCCGCGCTGCTCTCGGGCGTGCTGCTCAAGTGCGCCATGCTGGTGATCATCCGCTTCTACTCCCTGTCCATCATCACGGTGGGCGACACCTATCCGCGTACGCTCCTGCTCATCCTGGGCACGCTGTCCATCCTGGTGGCCGCCCTGTGCATCTTTAAGCAGGACGATATCAAGCGCCGCTTCGCGTACTCCTCCGTCGACAACGTCGGCGTGGTCGCGCTGTGCCTGGGTATCGGTGGTCCGCTCGGTATCGCCGCCTGCCTGCTGCACTGCATCTTCCACGGTTTCACGAAGGCGCTCGCCTTCTGCATGGCCGGTAACATCCAGCACATCTACCACACCCGCGACCTGAACAAGATCAAGGGCGTCGTCGAGATCGCTCCCGTCACGGCAGCGCTCACCATCATCGCCCTGCTCGCGCTCGCCGCCTTCCCGCCGTTCGCCCTGTTCATCTCCGAGTTCCTCACCTTCGTGGCCGGCATCCAGTCCGGTCCCATCTGGGTGGTCGTGCTCGTGGCCATTGGCCTCACCGGCGTGTACTTTGCCCTTACCGGCATCGCGCTCAAGTCCATCTTCGGCAAGGCGCCCGAGGGCATGAAGCGCCACGAGGTGCCCGCCCTTATGATCATCCCCGAGATCGCCCTCGCGATCGTGGTCATGTGGTTCGGTATCGCCACCCCGGTCGCCATCACGAGCGGCGTCGAGGATGCAACGTCCGTCGTTTTGAACCAGAGCGTCGAAGAGCTCCACGAGGCTCCTCTCTACCGCATGGTGTTCAGTTCCCAGACCAAGACAAGCGAGGTGAATTAGCACCATGGCAGAACCTGAAAAGAAGGACTACGCTCGTCGTTGCGAAAGCCACGTCGAGGCCCTGCGCGCCGCAGTGCCGGGCGCTATCGAGAAGGTCGAATGGCAGTGCGAGGACCAGCTGACGATCACCGTCAAGCTGGACCGTCTGCCCGAGGCCGTCCACTACCTGTACTACGAGCGCTACGGCTGGATTCCCGTGATTGTCGGCAACGACGAGCGCAGCCTATGCGGCCGTTACGCCGTGTACTACGTCATCTCCATGGAGGGCGAGGACCCCGGCTGGGTGACCGTCCGTGCCGAGGTCGACCCCGCCAAGATGACGTTCCCGAGCGTGACCCCGTTTGTCCCCGCCTGCGTGTGGGGCGAGCGCGAGCTGCGCGATATGTTCGGCCTGATTCCCGAGGGTCTGCCCGACCGCCGTCGCCTGGTGCTTCCCGACGATTGGCCCAGCGGGCTGTACCCGTTGCGCAAGGATTCGATGGATTACCGTTTCCGCCCCGCCCCCGCGAGCGACATGGAAAACTACGAATTCCTGGCCGACACCAAGGGCAAGGAGACCACGCTCGTCCCCATGGGACCGCTGCACATCACCTCCGACGAGCCCGGCCACTTCCGCCTGTTCGTGGAGGGCGAGACGATCGTCGACGCCGACTACCGCCTGTTCTACGTGCATCGCGGTATGGAGAAGGTCGCCGAGACGCGCCTGAACTATGACGCCGTGACGTTCCTTGCCGACCGTATCTGCGGTATTTGCGGCTGCGCCCACTCGGTGGCCTACGCCGAGGCTGTCGAGCGCGCCCAGGGCATTCACGTCCCGCCGCGCGCGCAGTACATCCGCGCCATCATGCTCGAGGTCGAGCGCCTGCACTCGCACCTGCTCAACATTGGCCTCGCATCGCACTACACCGGCTTCGATTCCGGCTTCCAGCAGTTCTTCCGCGTTCGCGAGAAGTCCATGGACCTGGCCGAGAAACTCAGCGGTCACCGCAAGACCTATGGCCTCAATGTGATCGGTGGCGTGCGTCGCGACATCTTGGCCGAGCAGAAGCTCTCCACGCTCACGACCATCCACCAGCTGCGCTCCGAGGTCCAGGAGCTCGTCGACGTTTTGCTCTCCACGCCCAACTTTATTGAGCGCACGAGCGGTATCGGCATTCTCGATCGTAAGATCGCCCGCGACTTTTCGCCGGTCGGCCCGCTCATGCGTGGTTCGGGCTATGCCCGCGACGTGCGCTTCGACCATCCCTTCGACGGTTACCTCGATCCGGACGTCATGAAGATGCACGCCGCCACGGCCGACACCTGCGACGCCTTCGGCCGTACCGCCGTGCGTATCCAGGAGGTCTACGATTCGATCGACATGATCGAGACCATGCTCGAGAACTGCCCGTCGGGCCCCATCCTCACAACGGATTGGGAGTACACCCCGCACAAGTACGCCATCGGCGCCACCGAGGCGCCGCGCGGCGAGGACGTGCACTGGGCGATGCTCGGCAACAACCAGAAGTGCTACCGCTGGCGCGCCAAGGCCGCCACGTACAGCAACTGGCCGGTCCTGCGCTACATGTTCCGCGGCAACACCGTGGGCGACGCGGCGCTGATCGTCGGTTCGCTGGACCCGTGCTACTCCTGCACCGACCGCGTGACGGTGACCGACGTCGCCGCCAAGCGCGACCATGTGCTCGACAAGGAGCAGTTCGAAAACGTCTGGCGCGACAAGTCGCCGCTTGCGGGCGAGGGCACCGTGGCCGCTCCGCTCGATGAGGAGGCGCTCTAATATGCTGAAGCTTTGGAAGGTTAACGCCAAGGCCGGCGACGCGACGGTCAAGTACCCGTTTGCGCCGTTCCCCACCAACAAGGACATGCGCGGCAAGCCCGAGCACGACTCAGAGCTCTGCATTGCCTGCGGCGCCTGTGGCGTGGCGTGCCCGGCCGATGCCATTCGCATGGACACCGACCTTTCGGCCGATACCATCACCTGGTCGATCGACTACGGCCGCTGCATCTTTTGCGGCCGCTGCGAGGAAGCCTGCCCCATGGAGGCCATCAAGCTCACCGAGGAGTTTGAGCTGGCCGTCATGAGCAAGGACGACCTCACCAGCAAGAGCGTCTACACGCTCGAGCACTGCTCGCGCTGCGGCAAGCCGTTCGCCCCGCACAAGGAGATCGACTACGCCAGGCGCCTGCTGCAAAAGGCCGGCGGCATGGAGGCCGAGCAGGCCGCTCGTACCGTTGGTATGTGCCAGGAGTGCAAGCGTGAGCTCGACGCCCTGCGCGCCGCGTCGGCCGTAAAGACCGGCAATGCCGCCGGCATGGTTGCCAACGAAACGCCTACGTCCGGTGAACCTTTGGGCCCCGGCATGGAGTATCTGGGCGGTCACGGTGTGAACCCGGAGTATATCGACCGCGAGCTCAACCCCGATGCGCCCGAGATCCCCGCAGGTCCCGCGCCGGTCGAGGGCATTATCATGGATCTAGACAAGAAGGAGGAGTAACCATGGCCGAACCCACGCTTTTGCCCGAGCGGCTTCAGTACCGCCCGACCAAGATCGAGCTCGACGAGAGCATCGAGAAGGCCAAGGCGACCCTTCTTAAGAAGATCAAGCGCTCGGTGTACGTCTACCGCGTTGACTGCGGCGGCTGCAACGGCTGCGAGATCGAGATCTTCGGTTCCATCACGCCCGTCTTTGACGTCGAGCGTTTTGGCATCAAGGTCGTGCCCTCGCCCCGTCACGCCGACGTGCTGCTGTACACCGGTGCCGTGACGCGTGCCATGCGCATGCCGGCCCTGCGCGCCTTTGAGGCCGCACCCGATCCCAAGATCGTGGTGTCCTATGGCGCGTGCGGCTGCACCGGCGGCATCTTCTACGACAACTACTGCGTCTGGGGCGGCACGGACAAGATCTTGCCGGTCGATGTCTATATCCCCGGCTGCCCGCCCAGCCCCGCGCAGACCGTCTACGGCTTTGCCATGGCACTTGGCCTGCTGGACCAAAAGCTCCATGCCGAGACCACGGTGGAGGCCGCCGGCGAGCAGGCCGATATCCTGCACCCCGGCGTGCCGTACAAGCTGCGTGTGGCCATCGAGCGTGAGGCTCGCGCCATGAGCGGCTACCGCTACGGCCGTGACCTGGCCAACGAGTTTATGGATACGCTCGAGGGCGCGCCCAAGGGCGATATCCGCGGCGCCATGGCGCTGCTCATCGATAAGCAGGACGATCCGCGCCGCGTTGAGGTGTACTCGGCGTTACAGGATCTGGTGCTGGCCGGAGGTCGCTAGATGGAGCTCACGGACCGCTCTGGTTACTTTGCGGGCCCCGGCATGCTCGGCGGCTCTTTTGGCGATGCCTCGCGCGCAAGCGACGAGGCCGCCGAGGGCGTCGCCGACCCCTGCCTGGGCCATACGCCCGACCAGGTGGTCTTCTATGAGCTCACGCGTAAGTTTGTGGAGACCGAGGAAGACGTTCCCCAGGAGGCCTGCGACGTGCTGTACTACACGCTCGCCGTGGGCCACCACACCGGCGTGCTCGACTGCTTTGAGCCGCGCCTGTCGGTGCCGGTGAACGTGTTCTATTCGCTCGTCGACGCGCTGCCGGAGGGGGAGGCCAAGACCAAGTTCGAGGCCATCCGCTCCTTTGGCGAGTGCCAGCTCGACAAGGCGGAGGTGCCGTCGCTGCTCGAGGCCTGCGACACGCTGCTCGACGATCGCGGTTTTCGCGGTTCGGCCAAGGCCGGCATCTCGGTGTTCGATGACGACTTTGGCCTGCATGCCCAACAGGTCGCGTTCTTAATGAAGTTTCGCGATCTGGTTGAGCGCGTGCGCGATGTGTCGGGCGTGTACCTGACGGGAAGGTTGCAGTAATGGGTCGCGTTGTGGATGGACGTGTAAACGGCTACCCGTTTGCGGGTATCGTGCTCACGGCGGGAAGCGTGCTGCGTGCCGACGATGCCGCCGGTCCCGTGCTCTCTAAAAAGATGGAAGACGCACCCATCGCCGGTTGGTACACCATCGATGGCGGGCAAACGCCCGAGGACGACATCATCGAGGTCAAGCGCGAGCGTCCGCCGCGTTTGGTTTTGGTCGATGCCGCCGACATGGCGCTGCCCGTCGGCGCCATCCGCTTGCTCGACAAACGTGACGTGGCCCGCAAGTCGATGTTCACCACGCATTCGCTTCCCTTGTCGATTCTGATCGAAGAAATCGAGCAATCGTGCGAAGATATCGTCTTCATAGGGATTCAGCCGGGCGATACGGAGTTCTATAACCCCATGTCCCCGGAGGTCTTTGAGGCCGTCGACGCCGTGTATGACGCCGTGGCCGCCAACGACTTTTCCCACTTTGTCCGCTTGGGGCAGGAGCTGTAGCAGCGCTTGTCTCTGCTGAATAGGAAAGAAGTGATTGACATGGCAGATTCCAAGGTGGAGTACCCCGCTCCCGATTGCCTGGCACCCGCCGCGATCGAGGCCAAGACCGAGACCGCCGGCGTGACCAAGGCTAACCTGCCGGTCGCTAAGGCCTTTCTGTTGGCAATGTTCGCCGGCGCGTTTATCGCCTTCGGCGGCCTGTTCTTTACGGTGTTTTTGAGCGACAGCACGCTGGGCTGGGGTGCCCAGCGCGTCGTGGGCGGCCTGTGCTTTTGCCTGGGCCTGGTGCTGGTGCTGGTGTGCGGCGCCGAGCTGTTTACCGGCAACTCGCTTATGATCTGCGCGCTCAAGAGCAAAAAGATCACGCTGGCTCAGATGCTTAAGGCTTGGGTCGTCGTGTGGGGCGGCAATTTTGTCGGTGCCCTGTTCATCGTCTTTTTGGTGTACATGGCCGGCATCTATAAGCTTAACGGCGAGGCGGTCGCCAATTCCATGGTGAGTGTCGCCGCCGGTAAGGTGACGATCGATTGGGTGACGATCTTCTTCCGCGGCATCCTATGCAACATCTTTGTGTGCCTGGCCGTGTGGATCGGTACTGCCGGCAAGACCGTGGTCGATAAGGTCGTGGGCATTCTGCTGCCCATCGCAGCCTTTGTGGCCTGCGGTTTTGAGCACTGCGTTGCCAACATGTACTTTTTGCCCATGGGCGCCGTGATGCATGCATGCGGTTATGGTGCCGAGGTCGCCGGGGCCGATGCACTCAACGTCGCGGGCATTGCGTTTAACCTATCCGCTGCCACGCTGGGCAACATCGTGGGCGGCGCGGTTCTGATCGCGCTCGGCTACTGGTTTATCTACGCCAAGAAGTCCGAGGCGTAAGGTACCGTCTGTTTGACGTTGGGCCTCCCGCGGGGCGTTGCCGTGCGGGAGGCTTTTTGGGTCTGGAGCTCGTTGCCGGGCTGTTGGCCTGTTGTGTTTGGCTTGTGAAAGGGGTAATCGAGATGGCATCTGCTGTGGAGCGTGACGGTCGCGCTGTGGTGACCACATGCGGGGGATGCTATGCCGATTGCGCCTTTGCGGCACGCGTTGAGGACGGTCACGTGGTGGCCGAGTTGCCGGTGCCGGGACATCCGTGCGCGGCGCGTGCCCTGTGCGCCCGCGGGCGCCATCGCCTGTCTATGCCGTTTGACGAGCGCGATCGCATCGTGCACCCCATGCGCCGACGAGCTGATGGCTCGGGGTTCGATGCGATTTCGTGGGACGAGGCGTTCGCGCAGATCGCAGCGCGCCTCGGGGAGATTGTTGACGGGCATGGTCCGCGTGCGCTGGGCATGACGCTCGGCGTGCCCTCGTTCGACCGTTACTGGGGCTATCGTCTTATGCATGCGCTGGGTTCGCCCAACGTGTACGGTGCCGATGGCGCCTGCGAGGTAAGCCGTCTCACTGGTTGGGAGCATAGCTTGGGCTATAGCCCCGCCTCCGACCTGGCGCATACCGATTGCATCATGTACCTGGGGCGTTCCATCGTCGATTCGTCGACGATGGGGGCCGTTGATGTGCTCAACGATGCCCGCCGCCGTGGGGCGAAGATTATCGTGGTTGACCCCCGGCGCAGCGGCTCGGCCGCGCTTGCCGACCGTTGGCTGCGCGTGCGCCCGGGCTGCGACTTGGCGCTGCTGTTGGGTATTGCCCATGTGTTGATTGCCGAGGACCTGTACGACCACGAGTTCGTGACCCGCTATACCACGGGCTTTGACGAGCTGGCGCAGGCGTCCCGTGCTTGGACGCCCGAGTGGGCCGAGTCGATGTGTGACGTGCCGGCCGCAGAGATTGTCGCCACGGCGCGCGATCTCGCTGCCGCGGCGCCTGCTGCGGTGGTGGACGCGGGCTTTCATGGTGGCATTGGCATCGCGTATGCCAATAGCACCCAGACCGCGCGCGCTATCTGCTTGGTCGATGTGCTGCTGGGCTGTATCGGACACGCGGGCGGCGCGCTCAATCCGCCCACACCGCTTGTGTTGGGCGACCTCGATCCCGCGCGCTTTGCGACGCCGCCGGTGCCGTGTGGGCCCAAGCTGGGGTCCGAGCGCTATCCACTGGTCGATCCGGTGCGCGGCCTGTGTACGACCATCGGTCAGTCGATTCTTGCCGGCGATTTGCGCGGGCTCATCGTCTATGCCAGTAACCCCGGTGCGGGCTATGGCAATGCGCAGGCTTGGTTGGGTATTTTGCAGCAGCTCGACTTGCTCGTGACGATTGATATTCGCTGGTCCGAGACGGCTCGTGCTTCTGACTTCGTGCTGCCCGACGTGACGTATTTGGAGGCCGACCGCGGCGTGGGCACGGTCGTGGGCGCCAACGATTCGCGGGTGTTCTACCGCAACGCCGTGCTGCCTGTGCAGCATGACGACACGAGACCGGGGCGGGAGATCTTTGCCGGGTTGGCTGCGGCCTGCGGCGTTGGCGAGTGCTTCGACTTTACGTCCGACGATCTGGCGGCTGCTCAGGTGGCGCCGTTTGGGATTGATCTGGACGAGCTCAAGGAGCGCGGCTGGGCCGACACGGGCGTTGCGCAGTCCTCGCGTACGGGCGAGCCGGTGATTCCCTTGAACGGCGGCAGGATCGCGCTGGCAAGCGACGTATGGGAACGAGCCGGTCTGGGTCGCGTGCCCAACTGGATCGCGCCCATGGTGGAGCCCGGCCCGGGGATGTTTCGTCTCATTAGCGGCAACCGTCCCTTTGAGTCGCATACCTCGCGAAGGCTTGCGGCCCAAGGTGCCGCCGAGGCTGGATCGGACCTGGATGCCGTGCAGATGAATGCCGATGCTGCTGTGCACATGGGCATCGCCGACGGCGAGATCGTCGAGCTCGTGAGCGATTTGGGCCGCGACCGCGTGCGCGTGGAGACGACGCCCTATCTGCATCCGGCGTGCATCTTTACCTCGGCCGCCCCCGGCGGGCGTTCGTTTGGCGTCGATGCCGGTGGCGCTCAAGCCTTGGGCGTGGGCCCGCTCGACCACACACCGTTGCGTTGGGACCCGTTGACGGGCGCCGCACTCACTCAGGAAAATGCCGTTCGCGTGGAAAAGATCGCGGCACGCGAGGATAATAGCGATTGATTGACTCAGCCGATCGAATTGGCTGATAGTTTGACGTTCGAACGATTGATTCACCTTTGGTTTTGAAAGGTCGCACATGAGCGATAGCCAGAACATGTCCGATGAGGTACGCACCCGCCTTCGCGCTATTCCTTCCGTCAACGAGCTGCTCGCAGAGTGGCCGGTTGTGAAGGCGGCGGGGGAGACCTGCGACGCGGTGGTGCATGCCGCCGTCACGGCCGAGCTCGACGAGGAGCGCGCCGCGATTCGTGCCGGCGCCGCCCCGCGTTCCAAGCGCGACCTGGCCTCGGCCATCGAGTGGCGTGCGCATCGATCCGCACTGCCGAGCCTGCGTCCTGCCGTCAACGCCACGGGTGTGGTCATCCATACCAACTTGGGTCGCGCCCCGCTCGCGGAGTCGGCGGCAAAGGCTGTGGCCGAGGCCGCGCGTGGCTACAGCACGCTCGAGTACAGCGTGGACACCTGCTCGCGCGGGTCGCGCAAGGAGCACGCCGCGCAGCTCATCCGCTCGCTTACCGGTGCCGAGGACGCGCTGGTCGTTAACAACAACGCCGCCGCTGTGCTGCTGGTGCTGGCGACCCATGCCACAGGCAAGGAGGTCATCGTCAGCCGCGGCGAGCTTGTCGAGATCGGCGGTAGCTTTCGCATCCCCGATGTTATGGCGGCCTCGGGCGCCAAGCTCGTCGAGGTCGGAGCCACCAACCGCACGCACCTGGCAGATTATGAGCAAGCCATTACGCCCGATACGGCCATGATCCTCAAGGTCCATCCTTCCAACTATCGCATCGAGGGCTTTCACGAGGAAGTGGGCTCTCGGGAGCTTGCCGCCCTGGCCCACAAGCATGGTCTGCTGTTCTACGAGGACCAGGGTTCGGGCGCGCTTTTGCCCGATGACATCCTGGTGCGCGGCGGTGAGGAGCCCACGCCGGCTTCGGTAGCGGCAGGGCTCGATCTGGTGTCGTGCTCGGGCGATAAGCTGCTCGGTGCCGCGCAGGCAGGCATTATCATGGGCCGTCGCGATCTGGTCCAGGCCTGTGGGTCGCACCCGCTTATGCGCGCCCTGCGCCCGGGCAAGTTGGCGCTCACGGCGCTCGAGGCCACGCTGCGTATCTACATGGACGGCGCCGATGTTGCCCATCGCGATATTCCGGTGCTCAGCATGCTTACGCTGCCGCAGGCTCATTTGGAGCGACGTGCCCGCAAGCTGCGCGATCGTATGGTCGCCGGGCTCGATAAGGCTGGCTGCCCGTGTGCCGTTGAGTTGGAGATTGTCGAGGAATCGTCGACCCCCGGTGGCGGCTCGCTGCCTACCGTGGAGCTGCCCACGATGTGCGTTGCCGTGCGTCTTGTTGACGAGCGCCTGACGGTCGACGCGCTCAAGCGCTCGCTTGTCCAGGACTTCGACACTCCGGTTGTCACGCGAACCTCGCACGATCGCATTTTGTTTGATGTGCGCACACTCGTGGGCGACCGCGATATCGAGACAGCGGCGTCGACGCTTGCCGCATGCGTTGCCAAGGCGGTGCACCGATGAGTGGGGCCGAAGCGTTGGTGGAATGCCCCGTTATCGTAGGTACGGCGGGACATGTCGATCACGGTAAGTCGGCGCTCATCGAGGCGCTGACGGGTAAAAACCCCGACCGCCTGGAAGTTGAGCGCCGTCGCGGCATGACGGTTGAGCTGGGCTTTGGCGAGCTGGCGCTGCCGAGTGGCAAGATCGTTGGCCTGGTCGACGTGCCGGGCCACGCGCATTACCTGCGCGCCATGGTGCAGGGTGCCACGGGCATCGATGTGGCCGTGCTGGTGGTTTCGGCTGTCGAGGGCGTGATGCCGCAGACCCGCGAGCACGTGCATGTGCTGGAGCTGCTGGGCGTCACACACATGGTGGTGGCGCTGACGATGTGCGACCTGGCCGATGCCGAGATGACCGAGCTTGCCGAGCTTGATGTCGATGACTTTTTGTCGGGTACCGTGTTTGCGGGCGCGCCGATCGTGCCTGTGTCGTCCAAGACAGGCGAGGGGATTGACGGGCTGCTTGCGGTGCTCGACGAGCAGGTAAGTGCCTGCTGGGATGCTTGCCGCGACCGTTCCGAGCTCACCGATGCCGCGCCGCGTCTGCCCATCGACCGCTGCTTTACGATCAAGGGCGTCGGCACTGTCGTAACGGGAACGCTGCACGATGCGCCGGTTGCGGTGGGCGACGAGCTGATGGCTTTGCCGTCGCGTACGGTCTGTCGTGTGCGCGGGATTCAGGTGCATGGCGATACGCCGCGCGCGCTGCCTGGTCAGCGTGTGGCGCTCAACCTAGTTGGTGACGGTGTCCCGGCGCTTGACCGTGGCGAGATGCTGGGTGTGGCGGACCGCTTTGGTCAGACGTTGCGCTTTATGATGACGTTCACCTACCTGGGTCGCGAGGGAGCCAAGCCGCGTGTGCTCGAGTCGGGTGCGCGCGTGCACGTGATGGCGGGTACAGCCGAGGTTGTCGGTCGCATCATGTTCATGGAGGGCGAGGCCCCCATGGCGGTGGGCGAGACCCGTATTGTTCAGGTGCGCTTGGAAAACTCGCTGCCGGTGCGTGCCGGGGACCATGCCGTGGTGCTGTCCTATTCGCCCGTGATGCTTATTGGCGGCGGGCGTGTGCTGCTTTCGCGCTGCCGTCGCTCGCGCGAGCTTTCGGCGGGGGAGTGCACGCTGCTTGCAGCGCTTGAGGCCGGCGATGCCGTCGCTGGTGTGGACGCGTGGCTGGCGCTGCAGACTTTGCCGGTTACGACGGTTGATGTTGCCGAGGCTTTGGATCTTGGTGTCGGTGAGGTCGATGCCGCACTGCGCGGGTTGGTGTCGCAGGGCTCCGTTTGCAAGCTTGTCGTGGGCGATGCGGACCTCTATGCGGATACCGTGGTACTCGACGCCGCGATGGATGCACTGGCGGCGACCCTGTCAGCCATGCATACGGCGTCTCCCAAGGAGACGGGCTTTACGCCTGGCGCCGTTGCCCATGCTGCGTGGCCTGCCACTGATGAAGACGTTGCCGCGGCTCTGATTGCCGAGGGCTGCTCGCGTGGCGTGTGCGCCGCCGAGGGTGCCGAGGTATTCGATCCGCATTCGGCCGCCGCGGCGGCACGCGTGGTGCGAGAGGCCTGCGATCGGATCGTTGCCTTGCTGGACGAAGCCGGCCTCGATGCACCGACGTTGCCCGAGGTTGGCGAGCAGTTGCAGCTCGATCGCGACACCATGACGCGTGCCCTGCGCGAGCTTTCGCTCAACCGCTCGATCGTTAAGGTCGAGCGCGACGTTGCCCTGTCCGCTGCCGCCGAGGCCCATGCGCGCGAGCTTGTCGCCGCCGCTATCGAGACTGCCGGCGGCGCTGCCACCACGAGCGTGCTGCGCGAGGCGCTGGGTGTGTCACGCAAGCGTGCCATCAGCATCTTGGAGCACCTGGATGCCGTGCGCTTTACGGTGCTCGACAAGGAGGCCGGCGGCCTGAGGTCCCTGCGCTAGATCGGCTGCTCGGTTTGGTAAAATACCGCCGCACTTGGGAACGGATGGGCTCCGGTGGGCTCCGCGGTCCTCAAAACCGTTGCGAGGCGTGCAAAACGTCTTGGATGTGTTCGATTCACATACGTTCCCGCCATACGCTACCAGCGCTTTTGTGCTCGCGGTCTTGCTGCGTGCCGCAAAGGCGCTGTTTTGTTTTTGCACGAGCTTTTCGTAGCGCTGCTATTTCGGTGGCTGTATTTAGCTTCGTGCGCCGGGTTTCGAGCATGCCGATGGAGGTGTTTTGCCGTATGACTACCGTAAGACGTGCCGATCTTTCTTGTGTCGTCCAAGCGGGTGGGCTGTCCTCGCGCATGGGCTGTGATAAGGCTCGCATGGCGTTTTGCGGCGAGCCGCTCATCGAACGCGTGCTGGGTCGGCTGGCGCCAGTTGCCGGCGAGTTGGTCGTGACGACTTCGCGTCCCAGCGAGCTTGCCTACCTTGAGGAGCGCGCGTTTGGCGGCCTGGTGCCGCGAATAGTGTCGGACCTTGAGGGGCCGGCGGGCGCCATGCGCGGCATCGCGAGTTCGCTGACTGCCGCTCGGTTGCCCCTCGCGGCGATCGTCGCCTGCGATATGCCGTTCGTCTCGCCAGAACTGATCGGCGCGCTTTCTGATCGGGTCAAGGAAGGCCCGCTCGATGTGTGCGTCCCGCGCGAGGAGCGGGGGATTGAGCCGCTGTGCGCCGTGTGGCGCCGCCAGGCTTGCGCGCCGGTTGCCCGTGAGTTGCTCGATCGGGACCGCCAACGCATCCGCTGTTTGATCGACCAGGTCCATGCCGGCTATCTGGATGAGCCCCAGATTGTCGAGGTTGCCGGTTCGACGCTCTGCTTCGAGAACGTCAATACGCCCGAGGAGTTTGCGGCGGCCGAGTTACTCGCCTAGACGATTGGAGTTGCCATGTCTCACGATATTTGTCCCGACACGGGAGAGCCTTGCACTTGCGACGGGTCCGAACACTGTACCTGCGGTTGCGGTGGCTGTGGACATACCACGGAAGAGGAGGCGGCCGCCGCGGCGTATCGCGAGGCACACCGCGAAGGCCCGTCCGGTGATGCCCTCGACCACGAGCGCAAGATTATCGTGTCGTTTGACAGCACCTTCGATGTGATGGAATGCGAGCAGCTGTGCCTTGCCGCCGGTGTGCCCGGGCGCATCATGCCGCTGCCCGGCTCCATCACCGCCGGCTGCGGGCTGTGCTGGGCCATGCCGTTCTCGGGCGATGCACTCGCCGCCTTCCGCGCTGCCACCGAAGGCCGCATAACCCCCGCCGACTACCATCAGCTCGTCCTCTAACCGCCAACATCACCACAAAGGTGCCTGTCCCCAATGTGGTGGTTTGGAACACGTGGACGAAACAGGTTTGAAACACAGGTTTTGCACGTCAGGCTCTCAAAAACGCTTCTACCTGCATCGTAATCAAAACGAAACATCTGCTCGTTGGCTTATGCGAAACTTTGCTGCAACAGTGCGATATTATCCATACTCGATAAAGTTCGCGGCGCATGGGGTGCCGCGACCAACATTTTTCGTTTCCCATCATTGGAGGAAGCATGAGCTACACGCAGAAAGTTCTCGAAGAGCTCAAGGCCCGCTATCCCGAGCAGCCTGAGTTCATCCAGGCCGCGACCGAGATCCTCGGCACCATCCAGCCGGCGCTCGACGCCCACCCCGAGTACGAGGAGGCCGCCCTGCTGGAGCGCCTCGTCGAGCCCGAGCGCATCGTTATGTTCCGTGTTCCCTGGGTCGACGACCAGGGCAAGGTTCAGGTCAATCGCGGTTACCGTGTCGAGTTCAACTCTGCCATTGGACCCTACAAGGGCGGCCTGCGCTTTAACCCGACGGTCACCCTGGGCATGCTCAAGTTCCTGGGCCTGGAGCAGATCCTCAAGAACAGCCTGACCACCCTTCCCATGGGCGGCGGCAAGGGCGGTTCCGACTTTGACCCCAAGGGCAAGTCCAACAACGAGATCATGCACTTCTGCCAGTCCTTCATGACCGAGCTCTATCGCCACATTGGCCCCAACACCGACGTTCCCGCCGGCGACCTGGGCGTTGGCGGCCGCGAGGTTGCCTACCTGTTCGGTCAGTACAAGCGCCTGACCAACGAGTGGACCGGCGTCCTTACCGGCAAGGGCCTTTCCTTTGGCGGCTCGCTCGCCCGTACCGAGGCCACCGGTTACGGTCTGGTCTACTTTGTGGACGAGTACCTCAAGAGCCGCGGCGACTCCTTCGAGGGCAAGAACGTCGTCGTTCACGGCTCCGGTAACGTCGCCATCTACGCGGTCCAGAAGGTCGCCCAGCTCGGCGGCAAGGTGCTCGCCTGCTCCGACACCCATGGCTGGGTCGAGGATCCCGACGGCATCGACTACACCGTGCTCGAGCATGTCTACAACAAGAAGCGCTCCGGCCACGACAAGGGCGTCACGCTCGCTATGTATGTCGACGAGAAGCCCAACGCCGTGTGGCACGAGGGCGACGGCCGTGGCGTGTGGCAGCTTCCCTGCGACATCGCGCTGCCCTGCGCTCGCGAGAACACGCTGCTGCTCGAGGATGCCCAGGCGCTCGTCGCCAACGGCTGCAAGGTGGTCGGCGAGGGCGCGAACATGCCCACGACCATCGAGGCCACGACCTACTTCCAGGAGAACGGCGTCGCCTTTATGCCCGGTAAGGCTGCCAACGCCGGCGGCGTGCTCGTTTCCGGCCTGGAGATGAGCCAGAACGCCGAGCACCTGTCCTGGACCTTCGAGGAGGTCGACGGCAAGCTCGAGCAGCTCATGCGCGGCATGTTCCACAACGTGGACGACACCGCCAAGGAGTATGGCCAGGAGGGCAACTTCGTCATGGGCGCCAACATCGCTGGCTTCCTGAAGGTCGCCGACGCCATGCTCGCCCAGGGCGTCTGCTAAATCTTCGCTCGACATAGCATGTGATAAGGCTCCCAGCCATTCCGGCTGGGAGCCTTTTTTGATCCGTCGGGGACGGAGGAAAACGGATCATTTTGCCCCGACACGAGCTGTGCGCTCTCGTTTGGTACACTTAGAGGTACTGGACAAGTGAAGAGATGGGGGAGAACGTGCTCAAGTTCGGTACCTACGTCCGTGTTGGAAACGCGGCCGAAGCCTATGAGCTCTTACAGAAGAACCGCAACAACAAGATTGTGGGCGGCGGCATCTGGATGCGCCTGGGTTCGCGTCGCGTGGCGACGGCGATTGACCTTTCGGCCTGCGGACTCGATCAGATCGAGGAGACCGAGACCGAGTTTCGCATCGGTGCCATGTGTACCCTGCGCCAGCTCGAGCGTCATGCCGAGCTCAACGCGCTTGTCAACCATGTCTTTGAGTTCGCCGTCCGCGATATCGTGGGCGTGCAGCTGCGCAACACCGCCACGGTGGGCGGCAGCATCTACGGTCGCTTTGGTTTCTCGGACGTGCTCTCCGCCTTCCTCGCGCTCGATTCGTACGTTGAGCTGACGGGTGCCGGCCGCGTGCCGCTCGCCGAGTTCGTGGACATGGGCTACGTGCGTGACGTGATCGAGCACGTCGTGGTCGTTAAGCACGATTACCGTGCGAGCTACGAGGCCGTGCGCAAGGCCGCGACCGACTTCCCCTCCTTAAACGTCACCGCCGCCTGGTGGGACAACAGCTGGCATGTCACCGTGGGCGCCCGCCCGCTGCGTGCGACCCTGCTGCAGGGCGAGGCATGTGGCCTTATCGGCAAGCAGCCTTCCGAGGACGAGCTGCGCGCCCTTGCCGCATCCGTGCGTGCCCTGAGATACGGCACCAATATGTGGGGCTCGGCCGACTACCGCCGTCGCATCTCGGCCCCGCTTGCCGTCCAGGCCGTGCGCCGCGCCGCCGGCATCGAGCTTTCGGCCGCGCTTGCCCGCGAGCTCGAGACCGTGCAAGTGCCTAAGTTTGCCACGGACGAGTATTCCTGCCGCCGCGTGCCCGGCGTCGATTCTAGCGAGGTGCGCTAATGGCTGCCAAACTCATCGATCTTTCCTTTACGCTCAACGGCCGCAAGATCAAGGTTCAGATTGCCCCCGACACCATGCTTTTTTCGCTTTTGCGTGAGCAGGGTTGTTCATCGGTGCGCTGCGCCTGCGAGACCACCAACTGCGGCCTGTGCACGGTGTGGCTCGATGGCGACCCGGTGCTGAGCTGCTCGGTTCCCGCCGCCCGTGTTGAGGGTCATACCATCACCACGCTCGAGGGCCTCAAGGCCGAGTCCGAGGCGCTTGCCCGCGCAATGGCTGCCGAAGGCGCCGAGCAGTGCGGTTTTTGCGCCCCCGGCCTTATTATGAACGTGCTGGCGCTTGCCCGCGCCGCCAAGGAGGACCCGAGCCTCGTCGCTACGCGCGAGGAGCTCTCGCGCCAGCTTGCCGGCAACCTCTGCCGTTGCAGCGGCTACGAGAGCCAGCTGCGCGCCATCGTGCGCTTCCTCAACGAGTCCGGCGTGCAGGTGGGCTTTGAGATGCCCGAGCTTCCGGTCAACGACACCAGCTGCGACGGTGTCGCGTACAAGCAGATCACTCACAAGCAGCCCAAGAAGGACTCGAAGGCGCTGCTCGAGGGTCGTCCCGTCTATACGGGCGACCTGGTGCCCGCCGGCGCCCTGATCGTCAAGCTCAAGCGCAGCCCGTATGCCCGCGCCAAGATCCGCTCCATCGACACGTCGCGCGCCCTGAAGGTGCCCGGTGTGGTGGGCGTCTACACCTACGAGGACGTGCCCAAGCGCCGCTTTACCATCGCCGGCCAGAGCTATCCCCAGCCGAGTCCCTACGACCGCCTGATTCTCGAGAACCTCGTCCGTTACCAAAACGAGGAGGTGGCGATTGTCGCCGCCGAGACCGAGGAGGCCGCCGACAAGGCACTCAAGCTCATTAAGGTCGACTACGAGGTGCTCGAGCCGCTGCTCGACTTTACCCAGGCACTCGATAACGACATCGTGGTCCATCCCGAGGGCGACGTGACCTTTATGTTCCCGCAGGGCGGCGATGTCCCGCGCAACCTGGTGTGCAGCGGCACGAGCGACTTTGGCGACTTGGACGAGGCCTTCGCCCAGAGCGACATCGTCTTCACCCGCACCTACACCAGCCAGGCCACGCAGACCGCGCCCATGGAGACCTTCCGCGCCTTCGCGACGACCGACGCGTTCGGACGTATCTCGGTGACTACCTCCACGCAGGTGCCCTTCCACGTGCGCCGCATGGTCGCACAGTCGCTCGACATTCCGCAGTCGCAGGTGCAGGTTATTAAGCCGCGCATCGGCGGCGGCTTTGGCTCCAAGCAGACGGGCTGCTGCGAGATCTTCGTTGCGTTTGTCACCCAGCAGACCGGTCGTCCGAGCTACTGCTGCTACACGCGTGAGGAGACCATCACCGCGGGCAACTCGCGCCACCAGATGCAGATGACCGTCAAGCTGGGCGCCATGAACGACGGCACCATCACGGCCATCGATCTGCACACGCTGTCCAACGCCGGCGCGTACGGTGAGCACGCTACCACGACGATCGGCCTTTCGGGCCACAAGAGCCTGCCCATCTACAACCACGTGAAGGCGAGCCGCTTTAGCTGGGACGCCGTCTACACCAATACCAACCGCGGCGGTGCATATCGTGGCTACGGTGCCACCCAGGGCCAGTTTGCCGTGGAGAGCGCCGTCAACGAACTCGCCGACATGCTGCACATGGATCCCGCCGACCTGCGCCTTAAGAACATTGTGCGCGAGGGCGAAATCATGCCGCAGTACTACAACGAAAAGCTCAACGCCTGCGCGCTCGACCGCTGCCTGCTGCGCGCGATGGACATGATCGGTTGGCGCGACAAGCCGCTGGCCGTCGACCTGGGCGACCGCGTGCGTGCCCTGGGCTGTGCGCTCACCATGCAGGGCTCGGGCATTTCTAACGTGGATATCGCCGGCATCGACATGCGCCTGGAAGAGGACGGCTTCATTACCATCGGCACCGGCGCCACCGATAACGGCATGGGCGTCGATACGATCCTGGCGCAGATTGCCGCCGAGGAGCTGGGCGTTGAAAGCTCGCTCATTGTGGTGCGCGGCGTGGACACCGACGTGTCGCCGTTCGACGCCGGCTCGTACGCGAGCTCGGGCACGTACGTGACGGGCCTGGCAGCCAAGAACGCCGCGACGGAGCTGCGCGAGAAAATTTGCGCCAAGGCCGCCCAGATGTGGGACGTGGACGCCGCCGATGTGGTCTTTGATGGCCAGTACGTGCGTCTGTCCGACGAGCGTGCCGCGCGCGAGCAGAACCGCTACCTCACGCTGCGCGACTTTGCCAACCTGTGCGTCAAGAACATCGCGGGCGGCGACGCGCTCACCTCGCATGCCTCTGCCTGCCTGCCCGTTTCGCCTCCGCCGTTTATGGCCGGCATTGCCGAGGTCGAGGTCGACAAGGCCACCGGCAAGGTGACCGTGGTGGACTACGCGGCGGCTGTGGACTGCGGCACCGTGATCAACGAGGCGCTCGCGCGCGTCCAGGCCGAGGGCGGCATTGCCCAGGGTATCGGCCACGCGCTCTACGAGATCGTCGAGCATGACGACCGCGGTCGCCTGCGCACCGGCAACTTTATGAGCTACAAACTGCCCACGCGCCTGGATATCGGCAGCATTCGCGTGGCCTTTGAGCCGAGCTACGAGCCGACGGGCCCGTTTGGCGCCAAGTCGATCGGCGAGGTCGTCATCAACACGCCGCTCGCCGCCGTGGCCTCGGCCGTCGCGCACGCCACCGGCCACCAGGTGCGCTCGCTGCCGATCACGCCCGAGAAGGCCCTGCTGGGGGAGTAGCGGGTCAGCGAACAAGTCGTAATGGGCGGGGCGGGGCAACTCGTCCCGCCTTGCGCACTCGTGGTGAGGTCGTGAGCCTGTAAAAGGTGTGCGTGCGCTTACCGTTCGTATCTGCTATCATTCCTAGTCTGTGCGCTCATGCGGGCGTGGCGGAATTGGTAGACGCGCCAGATTTAGGTTCTGGTGGGATTCCCGTGAAGGTTCGAGTCCTTTCGCCCGCACCATCGCACCTGCGTCGGCCCCGGCCGTCGCGACACTTTGTTGCATAAAGGTACCAGCACCTCAGATAAGCTGGGCAGTATGAGGAGGAACGTGTTGAACATCACCGCTTCTGACGTCAAGGACGCCAAGCTCACCGCTACGGTCACCATCCCGGCCGCCGACGTCGACGCCGCGATCAAGAAGGCCTACAAGGACACCGCCAAGAAGTACCGCTTCCCGGGCTTCCGTGCCGGTAAGGCTCCCCGTCCGGTCATCGACTCCGCACTTGGCGCCGAGGCTACCCTCGCGCAGGCCACCAACGACCTGATCGCCGCCAACGAGCCCGCCGTCCTCAACGAGCTGGACATCGTCCCCACCAAGAACGGTGACTACAAGGAGCTCGACCTCGCCAAGGATCATGAGGACTACACCTACACCGTCGAGTTCTCCCTGCGTCCTGCTGCCGAGCTCTCCTCCTTCGACGCCGTCGAGATCGAGATGCCTCCCGCGGAGGTCACCGAGTCCGAGATCAACAACCAGGTCGAGATGCTCCTCAACTACCGTGCCACCTTCGAGGACGTCGAGGGTCGTGCCGTCGAGGCTGACGACTATGTGACCGTCGACCTCAAGGCCGTCGAGAACGCTGATAACTTCGCCGCCGAGGGCCGCATGCTCATCGCCGGTAGCGACAGCAACCCCAAGGAGTTCAACGAGGCCCTGATTGGCGCTAACGTTGACGACGTCAAGTCCGTCACCTGGACCGACGAGGTCGAGGAGGGCGAGGAGGCCGAGACCCACACCGTCGAGGTCACCGTCAAGGGCATCAAGGTCCGCAACACCCCCGAGCTCACCGACGAGCTCGTCAAGTCCGACTTTGGCTTCGACAGCATCGACGCTATGCGCGACGCCATCAAGCTCGAGATCGAGCAGGACAAGGCTTCCCGCCTCCCGGCCGAGAAGGAGAACCGTTGCGTCGCCGCTCTCGCCGAGCGCCTGCAGCTCGACGAGATGGACGCCGACTACGAGCAGTCCGTCTTTGAGGAGCTTGGCCAGAACTTCCTGTCCAACCTCGCTTCCCGCGGCATGACCCTCGACACCTGGCTGCCGGCTTCTGGCCTGACCATGGAGCAGTTCGTCGGCGACCTGCACAAGCAGGCCAACGACGTTGCCCGCGAGTCCCTGGCGCTCGACGCCCTCGCCCGTGAGCTCAAGATCGAGGTCACCGAGGACGACGTCAACGCCGAGTTCGAGAAGGCCGGCGTCAAGGACGTCGAGGCTTCCAAGGCCGAGTTTATCGCCGATGGCCGTATGCCTGCTGTCCGCGAGTCTATCCGTCGCTCCAAGGCCGTCGACCACCTGGTCGAGAACGCCAAGGTGACCGAGGTCGACGAGACCGCCAAGGACGCCGAGTAATTCTCGCCACCTTGCTCGCGAGCGCATGCATGTGCCCGTGATGGGGTAAAGTTATAAACCGGTTATCCGGTTGCTTCGTACGGTGCCAGCCAATGCATTGCATGCGGGCACCGTACGTTTATCTAGAACCACTATTGGTCCGTAAGAGAAATGGAGATGCGTATGATCGCTAAGTTCGATTCCGCCCTCGTGCCATACGTTATCGAGCAGACGCCGCGCGGCGAGCGCAGCTACGATATCTATTCGCGCCTGCTCAACGACCGCATCATCTTCTTGGGCGAGGAGATTAACTCCGTCAGCGCCAACCTGGTCGTTGCCCAGCTGCTGCATCTTGAGAGTCAGGATGCCGAGAAGGATATCTCGCTCTACATCAATTCGCCCGGCGGCGAGGTTTACTCCGGCCTGGCGATTCTGGACACCATGAACTTCATCAAGCCGCAGGTCTCCACCATCTGCGTCGGTATGGCCGCGTCCATGGCCGCCGTGCTGCTTTCGGCCGGCGCCAAGGGCAAACGCTTCTGCCTGCCGCACTCCAAGGTCATGATTCACCAGCCCAGCGGCGGTGCGCAGGGCCAGCAGACCGAGATCGAGATCGTGGCCGAGGAGATTAAGAAGACCCGTCGCGAGCTCAACCAGATTCTGTCTGACGCCTCGGGCCAGCCTATCGAGAAGGTTCAGGCCGATACCGAGCGCGACAACTACCTCACGGCTGCCGAGGCCCTCGACTACGGTCTGATTGACCGCATCGTCACCTCGCGCGACCTCGCCGCGAAGGATGCCTAGGATGGCCGGTAACATGCAGGACGGCTTCGACGAGAACGGCAACCCCATCCGCTGCTCCTTCTGCGGAAAAGAGCAGGGTCAGGTTCGCCGCCTGGTGAAGGGCCCGACCAACATCTTTATCTGCGACGAGTGCGTTGCCGCCTGCTCCGAGATTCTCGAGGAGTCGCTGGCTTCGGACTTTATGGACGCTGCCCGTAACGGCAAGCTGCCGGGCTTTCTCAGCGACCACGGCCAGGCTGCCGGTCAGCCTGCTGTAGATCCTGAGGCCGAGGGTTTTGAGCTGGAGGACGACGCCCGTCAGGTCATTACGCATGTGCCGACGCCGCACGAGATCTATGACGAGCTTTCGGCTTATGTCATGGGCCAGGAGGACGCCAAGCGCGCCATGTCGGTGGCCGTGTACAACCACTATCGCCGCGTGATTGAGGGCGGCGCTGCGGTGTCTGCCTTTGATGACGACATGGGCTCGCAGTTCGATGACGATATGGACGAGGTAGAGCTCGCCAAGTCCAACATCCTGCTGCTC
The DNA here is from genome assembly GCF_040092425.1 of Collinsella sp. CLA-ER-H3. Classification (NCBI taxonomy): domain Bacteria; kingdom Bacillati; phylum Actinomycetota; class Coriobacteriia; order Coriobacteriales; family Coriobacteriaceae; genus Collinsella; species Collinsella sp. CLA-ER-H3. The sequence continues at coordinate 21,120 of NZ_JBBNLP010000009.1, read as the reverse complement.
GGTCCCACCGGTACTGGCAAGACCCTGTTGGCCCAGACGCTCGCGCGCATCCTCGAGGTGCCGTTTGCCATCGCCGACGCCACCGCGCTCACCGAGGCCGGCTACGTGGGCGAGGACGTGGAGAACATCCTGCTCAAGCTCATCAATGCCGCCGATGGCGATATCGAGCGCGCGCAGGTTGGCATTATCTACGTGGACGAGATCGACAAGATCGCCCGCAAGGCCGAGAACCTCTCCATTACCCGCGATGTTTCGGGCGAGGGCGTTCAGCAGGCGCTGCTTAAGATTCTTGAGGGCACGGTGGCCAGCGTTCCGCCCACCGGTGGCCGCAAGCATCCCCAGCAGGAGCTGCTGCAGATCGACACGACCAACATCCTGTTCATCTGCGGCGGTGCCTTTGTGGGGCTGGACAAGATCATCGCCGATCGCGTGGGCAACAGGGGCGTGGGCTTTAACTCCGAGATCGCCGGCCCCACCTCGGTCGACGAGAACGACCTGCTGCGTCAGGTGCTCCCGCAGGACCTCAACGCCTTTGGCATGATTCCCGAGTTTGTGGGACGTACGCCCGTCGTCACCCAGACGCAGGCGCTTGACGAGGACGACTTGGTGTCGATTCTGACCGAGCCCAAGAACGCCGTGGTGCGTCAGTACCGCAAGATGTTCCAGCTCGAGGACGTTGAGCTTGAGTTTGAGGACGCGGCCCTGCACGAGATCGCCCGCATGGCGCTCGCCCGCAAGACCGGCGCCCGCGGCCTGCGCTCCATCTGCGAGGACGTGTTGCAGCAGACAATGTTCGATCTGCCCAGCGAGGAAGGCGTCACCAAGGTCATCGTGACCGAAGCCTCCGTAAAGGGCGAAGAACAGCCCCAGCGCATCTACGGCTAAACCAGCCTAAAACGTGTTTGCAAATAGCCTCCGACCACCCGCGGTCGGAGGCTATTTTATATATACGCAATAACCCCAACTACCTGTGTTATTCTGTGTGTTTGTTTAAAGTCTCAGCAAAGTCCATTCAGACTGAAGTAATCGATACCTAAGGGGAGGAATGTAGGCCCGATTTTCGTAGATTCCGCACGAGCCGAAGACCACTTAATGTGGTCTTCGTGCGAGCCAGGACTTGACCGAGCGAAAATCGGGCCTACATTCCTCCCCGATGGGCAAGGGAGAGATATATGGAAGAAATGCCCAAGAACTACGATCCGTCGACCAACGAGCCGGCGATCCTGCAGAAGTGGCTCGACGGCGGCTACTATAAGCGCCGTGAGGGCGTGGGCGACTGCACCGTCACCATTCCGCCTCCCAACGTGACCGGCAAGCTCCACATGGGTCACGCCACCGACGACTCCATCCAGGACGCCATCGTCCGTATGGCCCGCATGCGCGGCAAGTCCACGCGCTGGGTGCTCGGCACCGACCACGCCGGTATCGCCACGCAGACCAAGGTCGACAAGAAGCTCAAGAGCGAGGGCATCAGCCGCCTGGAGATCGGTCGCGATAAGTTTGTCGACGCCTGCTGGGACTGGACCCACGAGTACGGCGGCATCATCGTCGAGCAGATCAAGCGCATGGGTTGCTCCGTCGACTTCGACAACGAGCGCTTCACCATGGACGAGGATTACGCACAGGCCGTGCGTAAGGTCTTCTGCGATTGGTACCACGACGGCCTGATCTACCGTGGCAAGCGTATCGTTAACTGGTGCCCCAACTGCACCACCGCCATCTCGGACGACGAGGCCGAGTATAAGGACGAGAAGGGCCACCTGTGGCACCTGCGCTACCCGCTGACCGAGCCGGTCAACGGCCAGGATTACATCGTCGTCGCCACCACTCGCCCCGAGACCATGCTCGGCGACACGGGCGTCGCTGTCTCCCCGAAGGACCCCGAGAAGGCCGCCTTCGTGGGCAAGACCGTCAAGCTTCCCATCGTCGACCGCGAGATCCCCATCTTTGAGGATTGGCATGTCGACGCCAACTTTGGCTCTGGCTTCGTCAAGGTCACCCCGGCCCACGACCCCAACGACTACGCCATGGGTCAGGCCCACGACCTGCCGCAGATCAACATCTTCGACGAGCACGCGGTGGTCGTCGAGGGCTACGGCGAGTTCACCGGCATGAACCGCGACGAGTGCCGCGAGGCCGTCATCAAGTGGTTCGACGAGCACGGCCTGCTCGACCACGTCGAGGAGCACGACCACTCCGTCATGCACTGCTACCGTTGCGACGCCGCGCTTGAGCCGTGGCTGTCCGAGCAGTGGTTTGTGGCCGTCGATAAGCTCAAGGGGCCGGCGCTTGACGCCGTCAAATCCGGCAAGGTCACCTTCCACCCCTCGCGCTGGACGCAGACCTACACCACCTGGATGGAGAACCTCAAGGATTGGTGCATCAGCCGCCAGCTGTGGTGGGGCCACCGCATTCCCGTGTTCTACTGCGAGGACTGCGGCTGGGAGGACGCCCTTACCGAGGACACCGACGTGTGCCCCAAGTGCGGCGGCCATCACGTGCATCAGGACGAGAACGTGCTGGACACTTGGTTCAGCTCGCAGCTGTGGACCTTCGCCACGCAGGGCTGGCCGCAAAAGCCGGAGCTGCTCGAGGGGCATCACCCCACGACGGCGCTCGTCACCGCGCGCGACATCATCGCGCTGTGGGTCGCCCGCATGGTTATGAGCTCGTTGTACTTCCTGGACGAGGTGCCGTTTAAGGACGTCGTCATCTACCCGACGATTCTGGCCAAGGACGGCAGCCGTATGTCCAAGTCCAAGGGCAACGGCGTTGACCCCATGGACCTCATTGGCATGTACGGCGCCGACGCCATGCGCTTCAACCTGCTGACGCTGTGCACCAACAACCAGGACGTCAAGTTCGACGCGAACATCGACAAGAAGACCAAGAAGCTCATCGACAGCCCGCGTACCGACCAGGCCAAGTCGTTTGTGACCAAGATCTGGAACGCAAGCCGCTTCCTGCTCATGAACATGGAGGGCTACACGCCCGGCGAGCCCGTCGTGGAGACGCCGGCCGACGCCTGGATGTTCAGCCGCCTGGCAAAGGCCGTCAAGATGGTCACCGAGGGTATTGAGAACTACACCTTTGGCGACATGGCCCGCGGCGTGCAGCAGTTCTTCTGGAACGAGGTCTGCGACTGGTACGTCGAGGTCACCAAGGCCCGCCTGAAGGGCGAGGGCCGTCTGCAGGCCCAGCGCAACCTGATCTTTGTGCTCGACACCTCCATTCGCCTGATGCACCCGCTCATGCCGTTTGTCACCGAGGAGATCTGGGACAACATGCCGGCGAGTGTGCTCGATCTGGACGCCGAGGGCAACGTGAACCGCGCCGAGGCGCTCATGATCGCCAAGTGGCCCGAGCCCGCCGACTACGCTAAGTATGTTGACGAGGACGCCGAGCGCGCGTTTGAGCTGTGCCGCGCCGTCGTTTCCGCCGCCCGCGCCACGCGTTCGCGTTACCGCTTGAGCCCCAAGGCCGAGCTCGACGTGGTCGTGCGCGCCGGTGCCGAGGACATCGAGAAGCTCGAGAGCCTGCGCTCGACCATCGAGCCGCTGGCCAACACCGCCTCGCTGGTCATGGGTACCGACGTTGAGAAGCCGGCCGCGAGCATCGCCGTGGTCGACAGCGGCGTCGAGGTCTTTGTGGTGCTCGAGGGCAAGGTTGACCTTTCGGCCGAGAAGGCGCGTCTTGAGAAGGAGATCGCCGCGGCTCAGAAGGAGCTCGCCGGTTGCGAGAAGACGCTCGCCAACGAGGGCTTTGTGGCCAAGGCCGCGCCCGCGGTGGTGCAGAAGAAGAGGGACCGTGCAGCTGAGCTCAAGGAGATCCTGGCGGCGCTGACTGCTCAGGTTGCTGACTTCTCGTAGGCGGTGCTGGGGGACGCGGTTTGGGGCATTGCTCGCTACTGCGGACAGTCCTGCTCGCACGAAGGCCACATTAAGTGGCCTTCGGCTCGTGCGGAACTTGTATCGAGCAAAGCCCCAAACCGCTCCCATGGCGGTTACGGAGGCGTTCGCTGCCTGGTGGGGCCACTTGGTTGTGGCCTTGAGGTCGCTGCAAAGCGGTGTTTGGCTGATATTTTGTTTGGGAGGGGCTCGTTGTTGATTCGGGCCTCTTTTTATGTTGAGGGGACTTTGGTTTATGCCTAAGCGTTCGGGGTCGTATTCTGTGCCGTTCTCGTTTGAGCTGCTTTCGTTTGATGAGGCTGTGGGGCTTGCTGCTGATACGGGGCGGATTTCTGGGGATGCTGGGCCTCTGCTCGAGACGGTTGTCGATATGCTTGATGAGTTGGGGCGTCCGGACGAGTATTTTGATTGCATTCAGGTCGCCGGTACCAATGGCAAGACTTCGACCACGCGTTTTTCGGCCGCCATTCTTCGTGGCGAGGGGCTCAAAACCGCGCTTTATACGTCGCCGCAGCTGGTGCGCTATCCCGAGCGCATGGAGGTTGATGGGCGCGTGGTGAGCGATGAGGCGTTTGCCCGCGCCGTTTCTGCCGCTGTTGAGGCGGGGCGTCGAGTGAATGCCCGTCGTGTGGCGGCGGGGGAGCGTGCCTACACCATCACGCCGTTTGACCTGCTGACGGCCGCTGCGCTTGTCGTGTTTGCCGAGGCCGCGGTGGATGTTGCCGTGCTCGAGGTTGGCATGGGCGGGCGTTGGGACGCCACGAGTGCGACCGATCCCGTCGCCGTTGCCATCACGGGTATCGGACTCGATCACACACGTATTTTGGGCGACACGCTCGAGGCCATTGCGGGGGAGAAGGCTGCGGTCATTAAACCCGGGCGCCTGGTTGTACTGGGTGAGGGCACGCATGAGGCGAGTGTTCAACGCGTGATGGATGCGCGTTGTCGCGAGTGCGGCATTGTGCCGCTTGTGGTGAACCATGCCACGACCAAGGTGCCGGAGCACGTGGGCGATACGGTGGAGTTTAGCTGTACTACGCCGCGTGCCATCTATACGTCGAGTATGGTCAAGCCGGCGTATCAGCCGCAAAATGCTGCGTGCGCGATAATGCTGTGCGAGGGGTATCTGGGCCGCGAGCTCGACCACGATGCGCTGGATGCGTCGCTTATGGGCTGCCCCACGCCGGGCCGATTTGATGTGCTGGGAACCGATCCGCTCAAGCTGATCGATGCCTGTCATAACCCCCAGAGCTGCGAGAACTTTGTAAGCGCGCTGGACGAGATTGACCCGTACGTTGAGAATCGCCCCACGCTGCTGTGCGCCGCGCTGGCCGATAAGGACGTGGCGGGTATCGTTGACGTTCTGGTTCCGGCGTTCCCCCGCGTGGTCGTGACCCAGACCGATTCCGATCGCGCCCTGCCGGCAGAGGAGCTCGCCGCCCTTGTGGACGCCGATAAACTCGCGGGCGTGTACGCGAGCGTGCCCGAGGCCCTCGCGGCCCTCGATGCCGCAGACGAGCCTTTCGTTGCCGCCGGCACCATCACCCTAGCCGGCGAAGTAGCCGGCCTGCTGCGTTAACCCATCCCCTCATCAGTTGCGGTGAAATACGGACTGTTTAACAAGCCAGAAGCCTCAAACAGTCCGTATATCACCGCAACTCAAAAGCAGTCAATTTGGGATGGGGCTTTTTGGCTGCCCTGTGCCCCGAGTTGACTCGCTTGACACGAAATCGGCCTATTTACTACGTTTGACCGGTTACCCTCGACCACACGGAAAATCGTGAAATCAAAACCGCAGGTAGACGGCTTGCTGGTTTTCAAAAAAGACCCGCATGGTCGACCCATGCGGGTTAAACGTAGTAGATAGCCCGCTTTCGTGGCGAAGCGTTGGCAGGATGCGGCAAAGGGGCTGCCCCTTTGCCGCATTGCCTAGTCTAGGCGGATCGGATCGTGGGGGTAAGCGTTGAGAATCTCGACGCCGTTCTCGGTCACCAGGGCCAAGTCCTCGATGCGGACACCGGTGCGGCCGGGGAGGTAGATGCCCGGCTCGATGGAGAAAGTCATGCCCGGCTCCACGACCTTCTCGTTGACCAGCGAGACGTCGCCCGGTTCGTGGTCCTGCAGGCCAATCGAGTGACCCAGGCGATGCGTAAAGTACTTGCCGTAGCCAGCGTCCTCAATCACGTCGCGCGCGACGCGGTCCAGGTCGCACATGCGCACGCCCGGTGCGATGAGCGCCTCGGCGGCCTCGTTGGCGCGGCGCACGATATCGTAGATGCGCGCCGTTTCCTCGTCCGGCTCGCCCCAAAAGAACGTGCGCGTCATGTCCGAGCAGTAGTTGCGATGACGCCCACCAATGTCGAACAGCACCACGTCGCCGCGCTTGAGCACGGTGTCGTCGGGCTCGTGGTGCGGGTCGCCGGCGTTGGCGCCAAAGCTCACGATGGGCGGAAAGCTAAAGCCCTCGCAGCCGTGCTTGCGATACAGGCCGAGCATTTGGTCGGCAATTTCGCGCTCCGTCACGCCCTCGTGGACGAGTTTGATGGCGTCGGCCATCACAGCGTCGTTGGCGGCCGAGGACACGCGCATGAGCTCCTGCTCGGCTTCGTCCTTGTGGGCGCGCGTAGCGGTGACGGCAAAGTCGCCCAGGAAGAACTCGCTCGCGGCGTGACGATCCATAAGGGGCAGCAAAAAGCCGGAGCGCATAACGGTATCGATGCCGAGGGGCTTGGCAGGATTGACCTCGCGTGCGATGGCGTCGGTTACGACGTCGGTATCGGTGTGGTAGGCCACGCGGGCATTGTCGTACTCGGGCAGCTGATGCAGGGCGTTGACCAAGATCACGGGCTCGCTGTCGCGCGCGAGCAGCACGCCACAAAAACGCTCGAACATATCGGCATAAAAGCCGGTCAGATAGTAAATCGACCACGGGTCGTTTACGAGCAGCTGTGCGCCGGGGTGTTGAGCCTCGAGCGCATCGAGCACGCGCGCCACACGCTGGTCATCGACATGTGCCATGAAACATCCTTTCGCTAGGGTGCCACCATGGTATCCCAAGCCCGGCACATAGGGACGTTCCTTTTATGCCGGCACCTTGGGACACTCCTTAGCATGACCAGCCTGGCAAGCGTGAAGGCAAAAGTAGCTAAAAGAGCCCCGTCCCTAATTAGCTACTTGGGCTCGGTCGATGTTCATGCTGGCGATAAGGTTAATGTTGGTGTCTAGGAGGTTCTCTAGCACGACGTCGCCCATGCGGATGGGGGCCTCGACGACCACGCCGCGGATGAAGTTCATGGCTTGGGCGTGGAGTGCCAGCGGGATGGCATCGGCGGTGCGTACGGGGAGCAGGGCTTCGTCGCCGCCAGATACGGCCACGGTGGTGGTGAGCACGCGCATGGGGCAGGTGAGCTCCTGACGTGCGAACTTATCGCCGCGCGGGCAGTTGTTGCCGGTTACGGAGCGCACTTCCACCACGGCGCCATTGGCGACGCGCTCCACCTCTACGGTCAGAAGGCATTCGGATGGGCAGGTCGTGCAGTTGAACTGCAGCGTTTCGGTCGCATTGGTGCTCATGAGCTATGCCTCCTCAACGGGGTCGACGGACAGGACAATCTCGCTGACGCCCAGGTCGAGTGCACGTTGAATCACCTTTGCCGGGAGTGGGAAGCTTTCCATAACGCTCGGCTTAAACGCGCGGACCTTGCCGATGAACAGTTCCTCGCCGTCGGCCAAGATCCTCACGCAGGCGGTATTGACTGGCCGGCGCACGCGGAAGTTGAGCTTGGTGAGCGCCACAGCCGTAATGCGTCCCGGCAGCGCGTAGCCCGCGATGCCGGCAGGGGAGACGGTGAGCTCGCAGTCCGGAACGGCGCTCGCGCCGGTCCCCAGAGCCCACGCCGCCGCAGCCGCACCGGCGTGCTCGGACTCGGTCGTCACGTTGTCGGCCAGGTCGTGCACGTGCAGCACGTTGCCGCAGGCAAAGATGCCCGGCACGCCTGTCTGGAGACTCTGATCCACTACGGCGCCGCGCGTGCGCGGGTCAAGCTCTACGCCCGCGGCAACCGAAAGCTCGTTCTCGGGAATCAAGCCCACCGAAAGCAGCAGCGTGTCACACGGAACAATGCGCTCGGTCCCCGGAATGGGCGCCAGACGCTCGTCGACTTGGCTCACCTCGACGGCTTCCACGCGGTCATGCCCGATCACGCGCGTGACGGTGGTGGACAGGTGCAGCGGAATGCCAAAGTCGTCCAGGCAGTTCTTGACGTTGCGGCGCAGGCCGTTGGCATACGGCATGAGCTCGTAGACGCCCTCGACGGAAATCCCCTCGAGCGCGCAGCGGCGCGCCATGATAAGCCCGATGTCGCCCGAGCCCAAAATGACGGCGCGCGAGCCGGGTTTGAGGTTCTCGATATTGATGTATCGCTGCGCCAGGCCGGCCGTAAACACGCCGGCGGGACGACTGCCGGGAATCTTGATCTCGCTGCGCGTGCGCTCGCGGCACCCCATGGCAAGGACGACCGCGCGCCCGGTGAGCTGCAGCATGCCTTCAGGACTCATGAGCGTGATGGTATGGACCGCGGTGTCTTCCGTAGACTCGCCCGAATCAATCCCAATCACCATGCTGTTCAGGAACAGCGCAATGTCGGTTGCGTGCACCTGGTCGATAAAGCGCTGCGCGTATTCGGGACCGGTGAGCTCCTGTTTAAAGTGCGACAGGCCAAAACCGGGGTGGATGCACTGGCGCAGGATGCCGCCCAAGTGCTGCTCGCGTTCCACGATGGCCACGCGTGCGCCTGCCTTATGCGCGGCCAGCGCGGCCGCCATGCCGGCAGGTCCGCCGCCGATAACGACCACGTCGAAGGCTTGCGTTTGTACGGCTTCTACGACGCTGCAATCAATCGCGTTCGATTTGAATTCTGCCATCCTAGCGCACCCCCTTCAGCGGTCCTTCAACCAGCCAAGAACCTGCGTCCTCCAACAGCACCTCGCTGGGGTCGCAGCCCAGCTCGCGGGCCAGAATCGCCACCACACGACTCTGGCAAAACCCGCTCTGGCACCGACCCATGCCGGCGCGGCAGCGGCGTTTGACACCCTCGACCGAAACCGCGCCCGGGCGGCGTCGGATCGCGGACACAATCTCGGCCTCAGGCACCGTCTCGCAGCGGCAGACGATCTGCCCCCACGCGGGGTCGGACTCAATGAGTTCTTCCTTGCGCGCAAGCGACGCGCGGTCAAAGTCGTCCGGCGCGCGGCGAATTGGGTTCCAGTCCGCCCGCTCGTGCAGCTCCACGCCCGCCTCACGCATTACAAGTTCCATGCGCTCGGCAATGGCTGGCGCGCTCGCCACGCCCGGCGACTGAATGCCTGCCGCCTGGAACAGCCCCGGCACCACGGCCGACTGCCCAATAAAGAAGTCGTTCGTCCCCTTAATGACCGGGCGTCCGCCGGCAAATGCGCGCACCACGCGACGCGTATCCAGATCGGGCACCAGCTTGCGCGCGCCGGTCAGAAGCGCGTTGACATCGCTCGCATAGGTCTGCGTGTCGCCCGGCTCGCGCACGGCGGCCGTGGCGGTGATCACGGTGTTGCCGTGCACGGTGCCCGTCACGATAACGCCCTTCGACACCGGCGTCGGCACGGGGTAGAGCGGCATGAGCGTGCGCGGCTCCTTGTCCAACACCACGATGTTGCCCTGACGCCAGACCATCTGAAACTCCTCGGCGCCCGCCATATGCGAGATTTCGGCGGCGCCGTTACCCGCGGCGTTGATCAAGTAGCGGCAGCCCACGTTGCCAGCGGGGGTCGCCAGCGTAAAGCGCGCGTCGTCGCCCGAGTCCGCGACTTCAATCGCCTCCACGGGTGCGGAGCGCATAAACGTCACCCCGTTGGCCACGGCGTTCTCCAGCGCAGCGATGGCAACTTCAAATGGGTCGACAAACCCGGTCGAGGGGCACCACAACGCGCACGTTGCATCGGCACTGGCGCGCGGCTCTAATTCGTGGATGCGGTCGGGCCCGACGATCGACAGCTCGGGCACACCGTTGACATTGCCGTTGCGCCGCAGCTGCTCCAGATGCGCACGGTCCTCGTCGTTAAAGCCCAGCACCATCGACCCGGTGCGGCAGAACAGAAAGCCCAGCTCCTGCGCCCACGTGCCATATAGCTCGCAACCACGGGCGTTGACCTGTGCCTTTACGGTTCCCGGCGCCGGATCGTAGCCGGCGTGCACCAGGCCGCCGTTGGCCTTCGACGCCCCTACCGCGATGTCCTTGGCCGCCTCGACTACGCAAATGGACAAGTCATAGCGCGCGAGCTGCCGCGCGATGGCGCATCCGGTGATGCCCGCGCCGACAATCGCGATATCAAACGTTTCTGTCACAGTGCCTCCCAGACGAGTTGACAGGCTGTCAATAAGACCATCCTACGGTCTGCGTGCCCCCAGCGCAGCGGCAATGCGGCGAACAGTCCCGCAACACCCGCCAACGGCAGACGAGGGGAGACCCGGCAACGTCGACAACTTCGTCTGCCACCTTCGGTGTCGGAGATTTGTCTCGATTTGTAACATTAAGAGGGGAAAATCGGTCCTACGTGTTACAGATTGAGATTTAAAGTCGGGGAGAGATCTTCTGTCTCGATCTGTAACATCTAGGGACCGTTTTGGGGTCTAGATGTTACAGATTTAGATGAACCTATCAGTCGGTTTCGAATGTCTAAATCTGTAACAGTTAGACCTGTTTTTGCCGAGTAACTGTTACAGATTGAGACATTCGGTGTGGACGGTATTCTTTGTCTCGATCTGTAACAGTAAGAGGGGAAATTTGGTCCCAGTTGTTACAGATCGAGACGTTAGTCTGGCGGGTCATCCGTTTGTCTCGATCTGTAACATTTAGACCCGGTTTCAGCTCCCACCTGTTACAGATTGAGATGTTTGTGTCCGCGCCAGCCCCGCCCCTAGCCGTAGTCCCATATAAACAAACCCCGTGGTAAACTTGACCGGACTGTTAATATTCCGAAAGGTACCCGTAATGTCCAAGTACATCTCCGAGCTCATGTCGCCGCAGCTTATGGGCGTCGTCTATGCCTTCGTTGGCTTTATCATCGCCCTGTATGTGCTGTCGGTCGTCTATGTGTTCATCGACGCTCGCCGCCGCGGCGCCAGCGCCTACGTGGCATGGGGCATCATCGCCCTCATCCCGTTTGTGGGCCTCATTGCCTACCTGGTCCTGCGCCCGCACTCCTACGCGTCCGACCGCGAGGAGCAGGAGCTGGACATGGCCCTGCGCGAGCGCCAGCTTGCCCAGTACGGCACCTGCCCGCAGTGCGGCGCGCCCATCGAGAAGGACTTCGTCGTCTGTCCGGTGTGCGATACCCAGGTTCGCAACGTCTGCCCCAGCTGCCATCGCCCGCTCGATGCGCACTGGAAGGTCTGCCCCTACTGCCGAACTCGCATCCAGTAACGCATCCATCGCCGGGCCGGCCGCAAGCCACGGGCACGCCGCAAGCCACGCGCGCCCCATACCCCGCCCACACGATGAAGCATGCGTAGAAAATCGCCCGCCGTGCCATTAAGGTGCGGCGGGCGCTTGTATACCAAGGCAACCTGCCTATAATGATGCAAGTCAAAAACGCCGAACGCATCGCACGCACTTGCATCAGGCATCCGAGAGGAGAAAACATACCCATGAAGGCACTCTACAATGACGGTTCGGTGGCCGAGCTCCCGCAGGACGAGGTCACGCACGTCATCCGCCACTCCGCCGCGCATATCATGGCGCAGGCCATCAAGCGTCTCTATCCCGAGGCCGACTTTGCCTACGGCCCCGCGACCGACAACGGCTTCTACTACGACGTCGATCTGCCCGAGGGCGTCAAGATCAGCGAGGACGACTTCCCCGCGATCGAGGCCGAGATGAAAAAGATCGTCAAGGAGAACCTCAAGTTCACCGTGTACGAGAAGCCCCGCGCCGAGGCCATCGCCCTTATGGAGGAGCGCGGCGAGAAGTACAAGGTCGAGCACATCGGCGACTTGGACGACGACGCCCGCATCACCTTCTACCAGCAGGGCGACTACATCGACATGTGCGTCGGCCCCCACATCTGCTACACCAAGGCGCTCAAGGCCTTTAAGCTCACCGGCGTCTCGGGCGCTTACTGGAAGGGCGATAAGGACAACAAGATGCTCACCCGCATCAACGGCGTCGCCTTTGCCACCAAGGAAGAGCTCGACGAGCACATGCACATGCTGGAGGAGGCCAAGAAGCGCGACCACCGCAAAATCGGCCGCGAGATGGACCTTTTTATGATGCGCGACGAGGCCCCCGGCTTCCCATTCTTCCTGCCCAACGGCATGATTCTTAAGAACACGCTGCTGGACTACTGGCGCGAGATCCACCACAAGGCCGGCTACGTGGAGATCTCCACGCCGCTCATCATGAACAAGCAGCTGTGGAAGACCTCGGGCCACTGGGACCACTACAAGGACAACATGTACTCCACCGTCATCGACGACGAAGAGTACTGCATTAAGCCCATGAACTGCCCGGGCGGCGTGCTGGTGTACGCCTCCAAGCCGCACTCCTACCGCGAGCTGCCCATTCGCGCCGGCGAGATTGGCCTGGTTCACCGCCACGAGCTGCGCGGCGCCCTGCACGGTCTGTTCCGCGTGCGCTGCTTTAACCAGGACGACGCCCACCTGTTTGTGCGTCCCGACCAGCTGACCGACGAGATCGTGGGCGTGGTCAACCTCATCGACTCCGTGTACCAGAAGTTTGGCTTTAAGTATCACGTTGAGCTTTCGACCCGCCCCGAGGACTCCATGGGTTCGGACGAGGATTGGGCTCGCGCCGAGGAGGGCCTGCGCACCGCTCTGGAGAAGCTGGGCATGGACTACGAGGTTAACGAGGGCGACGGCGCCTTCTACGGCCCCAAGATCGACTTCCACCTGGAGGACTCGCTCGGCCGTACCTGGCAGTGCGGCACCGTCCAGCTCGACTTCCAGATGCCGCTCAACTTTGATCTGGAGTACGTGGACGCCGACGGCACCAAGAAGCGCCCCATCATGCTGCATCGCGTGTGCTTTGGCTCCATCGAGCGCTTCATCGGTATTCTAATTGAGCATTTTGCGGGCAAGTTCCCCACCTGGCTGGCTCCCGTGCAGGTCAAGGCGCTTCCCGTCTCCGAGAAGAGCCGCGACTACGCCCACGAGGTGTGCACCAAGCTGGAGGAAGCCGGCATTCGCGTGGTTTGCGACGACCGCGACGAGAAGATCGGCTACAAGATTCGCGAGGCCCGCAGCATCGACCGCGTGCCCTACATGCTCATTCTGGGCGAGAAGGAGGTCGAGGCCGGCAACATTTCCGTCCGCGATCGCTCCAACGAGACCGTTCAGATGAGCGTTGACGAGTTTGTTGCCAAGGTTCTCGGGGAGATCAAGACCCGCGCCTAAGGCAAGCAACACAACAATTAATAAAGGCGACCGTCCACATAGGGCGGTCGCCTTTTTTCATGTCCAAATAAGAAAAGCCGCTGGTTGAGCGGCTTTTTTTGTTGCACAAAAAGGTACAGGTTTTTATAGAGGGGTATGGAGATGTACCTACTAGCAGTACATTTTGCGTAATCTGGGCAAACGCGGATTAATTGCTCGTATAATGTCGTCTGCCGAAAGATACAAAAACCTGTACTTTTGCGACTGCGCCTAGCTGCGAGCGAGAAGCCTGTTCTAAACGCCCCTGCATTTGCGTGCATCGCAAAGCCAAAAGAGGGGGCGAGAACATGGAACAGACGGCACGGCGCCAAGAACAGCTGCCGGGCGCATTTAACGGCGCCACTACCAACAGCCAGCACGGCCGCGTTCGCTGGTATCTGGTCCACACCCCCCATGGAAAAGAGCGCGAGACCTGCGAAAAGGTCCGCTGCATTATCCCGCACGAGCTGATGCAGGACGCTTTTGTGATGCAAAAGGAGTTCTGGTTTAAGCGGGACGGCGCATGGTCGCTCCAAACCAAACCCATGTACAAGGAATATTTCTTCGTCGCCACGCACGATGCCGCTGTGCTCGATAGGGCTTTGGCCCAGCTGAGCTTTGGCTGCCGCATCGCCGGCAGTAGGGAGCGGGCGTACATGCCCATGCCGGACGACGCACAGGACTGGTACCGCAGCGTTCTGGACGACGACGGCGTGGTGCGCAACAGCGTCGCGCGCATAGAAGACGGCGTGTTGCACATAGAACAGGGGCCCTTGGTGGGGCAAGAGGCCCGTGTGCACAAGATCGACCGCCGCAAGCGCTGGTGTCTGGTAGACGTAGGCGAAGGCGATTCCAGTTTTAGGGAAGTGCTTCCGCTCGACGTTCCCATCAAGACGTAAGGGAGACGTTGCACCAGCTATTCGTTGGCATTTTTGAATTTACCGATTGGGGGATCCCTGGACAACTGGGACGTAAGTTTGACTGTGGCTGCTAAAGAAGTAACAAAGAGCTGTGTATCCGCGGGGGACGCACTGGTTATTAAAGAGATTAAGCCGAGCGGTACGCTTGGCTACCGCTTTATTAAGAGGCTGTTTGACCTTGTATTCAGTCTTTTGATGAGCGTACTGCTGCTTATCCCTATCGCCATTGTGTGTGCGCTCATTAGTCTCGAATCGCCCGGCAGCCCCATGTATACGCAAGAACGAGTTGGCAAGGGCGGAAAGACCATCAAGATTTTTAAGCTCCGCAGCATGGTCTCCGACGCTGGCGATGTACAGAAGTACCTTAGCCCTGAGCAGCTACATCAGTGGGAAGTTGAGCGCAAGGTTGACGATGATCCTCGCATTACCAGGATCGGTCAGTTTATTCGCAAGTGCTCCATCGATGAGATGCCTCAGTTTATTAATGTGCTCAACGGTGATCTGTCCGTTATTGGACCTCGCCCCATTACGCGGGATGAGCTGACTCAGCATTTTACGGATGAAGAAAAGGCGGTGCTTCTTTCTGTCCAGCCTGGCATTACCGGCTTATGGCAGGCAACCGATCGTAACGAAGCGACGTTTGAGAGTGGTTTGCGTCAAAAGATTGAGCTTCGCTACGTTCAGAATCGCTGCTTCCGTATGGATTGGAAGTGCTTTACCGGCACTTTCGGCGCTATGTTCGGTAAAGAGAGGACGGGGCGATAGATGGGTTATCGCATTTTGCTTATGGCTCCGACTTTCTTCGGGTATCGTGATCGGGTGCGTGATGAGCTCTCTCGCCAAGGTCATAGCGTTGTATGTGTTGATGACCGTCCAAGCGAGTCTGTCTCCTTCAGATCCTTTGCGAAGATCAGCTATAGACTTGTCGACGGGCAGATTGCTAAGTATGCCGAATCCCTTAAGAAGAAGGTCGCGACAGGTGATTATGATTTGCTGATCTTCATGGGTGGCATGTCTTTTTGTTTCACACGCGATCAGTTTTCATCCATCAGGTCATCAAGCAATGCTCGTTTTGTTTCGTACCTTTGGGATGCTTTCAACAATTGCGAGCGTTTCGGTGCCTGCCGGGATCTATTTGACGATGTTTATTCTTTTGAGCCGTCCGACTGCGAACGTTACGGTCTGAAGTTTCGTCCTCTTTTCTTCTCTGGGGCATACGATGGCCTGCCCCTTGTTCCCGACGGTGGGTTCACGTATGACGCTTGCTTCATAGGGAGCGTGCACCAGCCGAGCAAATTTGAGGCGGTTAGCTCTATCTGCGACAACCTAGAATCGCAGGGCCTGCGGGTGTTTCGATACTTCTTTATGCCGTCGAAGTCGGCGGCCTCGTTGCGGCGTCTTACAAACCCTGCCTATCGGGGTGTTGAGTTCAGCTTTGAATCGCTCTCGACTGAAAAGATAGTTGAGATTTATGCGCGTTCCAAAGCAATTGTCGATTCTCCCCAGGCTGGACAGCGTGGTCTTACCATGCGCACGCTCGAGGCCATCGGAGCGCATAGGAAGCTGATTACTGCCAATCCTGATGCGGCTCTCTACGATTTCGCGAGTAAAGGCGATGTCGCTGTGTGGAGTGGGAAGGGCAGCGTCCCCTCTCAATTCTTTACGACGCCTTATCGGGTGCTTCCCGATGAAGTGTATCGCGGCTATTCCATTGAAACCTTCGTAAAGGCTCTGCTGGGTAGCGAGCCAGCCTATGAAGGCTACGAGAAAGGCAACTTATGAGGATTATGGTCACCGGTGCCGACGGTTACATCGGCAAGGGAGTCGTCTCTCATCTCCTGGATGCTGGACACAAGGTCATGGCCATGGGTCTATGTTCGTGTGGGCTGAAGCACGATAATCTTGAGGAGCACGTTGGCGATGTGTTCTCCTACAATTTCCAGTCCAATGAGAGCCCGGATGTACTGCTGCACCTTGCTTGGCGCAACGGCTTCTCACATAACGACATTTCGCACTTGGATGACCTCTCTAAGCACTATCTATTTATCAAGGCGGCGCTCGAGGCGGGCGTCAAGCGCATCGCTGTCATGGGCTCTATGCACGAGGTCGGTTACCATGAGGGCGTCGTTGACGAGAACACCCCCTGCAATCCCACTACGCCCTACGGTGTTGCGAAGAACGCCCTCCGTCAACTTACTGGAGAGCTTTGCCGCCAGCATGGTGCCCAGATGCAGTGGCTCCGTGGGTTTTATCTCGTTTCTAACGACGGGCGCGGGTGCTCCATCTTCTCGAAGATCGTCGCGGCTGAGCTCGAGGGTAAGGACGAGTTCCCGTTCACGAGTGGTCGATGCAAATACGATTTCCTTCCTTATGAAGATTTCTGCCGACAGGTCGTCGCCGTCGTCGAGCAGGATGAGGTTAATGGCATCATCAACATCTGCTCCGGTGTGCCAATCGGCCTTGGTGACTACATCGAGCACTTTATTAATGAGAACGGCTTCTCTATCAAGCTCGGTTACGGTAAGTATCCCGATCGTCCGTATGATTCGCCTGCCATCTGGGGCGATGCAGCGAAGATTCGCAAGATTCTTGCGGCTAGGAGTGGCCTTGATTAACCAATACTCCCTTGGAGAGTTTGTCGGTAACTGCATTTACGTTGCCTATACTAGACTTCGCTTTCCTGGGGCGAGACTTATTAGGTTGCCTTTTTACTTACGAGGTGGAAAGAAGCGCTTCTCCTATGGGCATGGCCTGACGCTCGGTTATGGCTGTCGCTTTGACCTTGGCGGAGAGGGCGTTGCCCTAAAAATCGGCAGCAACTGCAAGTTCAATGATAGAGTGCATATAGTCGCGCATGATTCCGTTTCAATCGGTGACAACGTGCTGATGGCTTCGAATATATTTATCTCTGATACTAGTCACGGTGAATTCGCCGGTACATCAGCGTGTCCTTACGTTGCGCCAGACGACAGGGAGCTTGCTACTAAACCTACCGTCATCGGTGACAATGTCTGGATTGGCGAGGGCGTATGCGTTATGCCGGGCGTTACGATTGGCGACGGGTGTACCGTTGGCGCTAATGCCGTCGTAACTAAATCGTTTCCCAGCAATACCGTACTCGCTGGGTCTCCCGCACGGGCTATCAAGAAATGGAACGAAGTCTCTCAAAGTTGGGAGAGGGTGTAACTATGCTTGAAACTGCATCGGTTGCAATGGCTGTATACAACGGGGAGCGATTCCTTGAACAGCAGATCGACTCTATCTTGGTTCAACTCTCTTCGGATGATGAGCTTGTTATTTCCTATGACGAATCACAAGATGGCACTTTGTCACTCATTTCCAGATATGCAGAGACTGACGGACGAGTTAAGATTGTTCGCAATGCGGAGCCTGGCGTAGTCGGCAACTTCAACAACGCAATTCAGAACTGCTGCAAGGACATAATTTTTATTAGCGACCAGGATGATATTTGGAAACCTGGCAAAAAGGATGCCATGCTTCGACTTCTGAACGAAACTGGTGCTGACTTAGCGATACATAATGTGGTTCATATTAATGGGGAAGGCGCTGTTATCTCGAAGCCGCTATTTGAGGAATACGGTATCAGGGGTGGTTTATTGCGAAATTTCGCTAAACCACGATACAGCGGCTGCTGCATGGCTTTTCCTGCAAGCTCAAAACGACTCATCATGCCTATGCCCTCTTGTGTCGTCAATTATGATCATTGGATCGGTATGGTCTGTGAAAAATTTGGAACGGTTGTCTTCGATAACCGTGTCTTTCTGGAGCATAGACTGCACGGCGGTAATGTAACGACATCACGAAGGAAACTCAAGATCGTTGCTGCTCAGCGAGCTAATCTCCTCTGTGAACTTGTCAAGAAGGGGAGGACTCTTAAATGAGTACTGCTTCCCTTATTGTTGTTGTCTACAACCAGACTGTGAATGATGTGCCTGTAATTAATGCAGCCTTAAACGCGTTCGTAAGACCTGAAATCATCGTCTGCGATAATAGCACTCGGGAGTATGGTAACCGAGCAATCTGCGAGACCCTTGGTGTTTGCTATGTCGATATGGCTGGGAATAAGGGCCTTCCTGCGGCATATCGAGCTGGCATCGAGAGATGCCATGGTGATCTGGTTTGTCTGTTCGATGACGACACCGAGGTTGATCAAGATTATTTCACCGCTTTGGATGGCCTTGACGTTTCTTCACCTGACTGGGATGTTGATCTTCCGCTTGTTTTGAGTGGCGATTCTGTCCTTTCACCTTGCACCTTTGACGGTTTTAGGGCCCATCCTTTTCCAGACATCGACTCTGTTTCGGATTGTTCTGAGCTGAGCGGCATCAACAGTGGAATGATTGTAAAGCGCTCCGTGTTCGAAGCTGTTTCATACGACCCTGATCTCTTCTTGGATTTGGTTGATCACAAGTTTATTGATGATGTGAAAAAGGCGGGAATGAAGGTCGTTTACTTACGCGGCCCACTTCTGAAGCAGAGCTATTCCCTTGCGTCAGATAACGTTGATAAAGCATTAATACGCTTATCGATTTTTGAACGCGATGCACGGCATTTTTATGGCAGTTCTACCCCCCGGCGCCTTTATTGCATTGGAATGCTCGCCGTAAGGAAAGCCAAGCTTTGTCTTAAATACCGAACAACTTGTTTTCTTATCCCGACTAAAGACAACGGAAAGGTGTAATTAATGAAAGGCATCATCCTCGCCGGCGGGTCCGGCACGCGCCTGTACCCGCTCACGCTCGTGACCTCCAAGCAGCTGCTGCCGGTCTACGACAAGCCCATGATCTACTACCCGCTGTCCACCCTCATGCTGGCGGGCATCCGCGACATCCTGGTCATCTCCACGCCGACCGACCTGCCCAACTTCGAGCGCCTGCTCGGGGACGGCTCGCGCTACGGCGTGAACCTCTCCTACGCCGAGCAGCCCTCGCCGGACGGCCTCGCGCAGGCGTTCACCATCGGCGAGGACTTCATCGCCGGCGAGCCGTGCGCGCTGGTGCTCGGCGACAACATCTTCTACGGCAACGGCCTCAGCCGTCACCTGACGCGCGCCGTCCAGAACGCCGAGTCGGGCCGCGCCACGGTCTTCGGCTACCACGTGGACGACCCCGAGCGCTTCGGCGTCGTGGAGTTCGACCGCGAGGGGAGGGCCGTGTCCATCGAGGAGAAGCCCGCCGAGCCCAAGAGCTCCTACGCCGTCACCGGCCTGTACTTCTACCCGGGCGACGTCGCCGCCAAGGCGCATAAGGTCGAGCCGTCGGCCCGCGGCGAGCTCGAGATCACCACGCTCAACCAGATGTACCTGGAGGAGGGGACGCTGTCCGTGGTGACCCTCGGCCGCGGGTACGCGTGGCTGGACACCGGCACCATGGAGAGCCTGCACGAGGCCGCGGAGTTCGTCCGCGCCGTGGAGCACTCCCAGGACCTGCCGGTCTCGGTACCCGAGGAGATCGCCTGGGAGAACGGCTGGATCACGACCGCCGGGCTGGAGGAGGCCGCGAAGGCCTACGGCAAGTCGGTCTACGGCCGGCACCTGAAGAAGGTCGCCGCCGGCGAGATCGTCAACAGCCCGCGCGAGTACTAGGAGAAAACCTTCATGTCTGAGTTTTTTGAACCTAAGAATATCATCGTCACGGGCGGCTGCGGCTTCATCGGCAGCAACTTCGTGCACTACGTCGTGAACAACCATCCCGGTGTGCACGTCACCGTCCTGGACAAGCTGACCTACGCCGGCAACCCCGAGAACATCGCCGGGCTGCCCTCCGACCGCGTCGAACTCGTCGTCGGTGACATCTGCGACGCGGAGCTGCTCGATAGGATCGTCCCCGGCCACGACGCCATCGTGCACTACGCCGCCGAGTCCCACAACGACAACTCCATCGCCGACCCCGAGCCCTTCCTGCGCACCAACGTCGAGGGC
Source organism: Collinsella sp. CLA-ER-H3 (assembly GCF_040092425.1). NCBI lineage: Bacteria > Bacillati > Actinomycetota > Coriobacteriia > Coriobacteriales > Coriobacteriaceae > Collinsella > Collinsella sp. CLA-ER-H3. Next base: position 888 of record NZ_JBBNLP010000009.1, on the reverse strand, counting down.
ACCTTCCGCCTCCTGGAGGCCGTCCGCAAGTACGGCGTCCGCTACCACCACGTCTCCACCGACGAGGTCTACGGCGACCTGGCGCTCGACGACCCCGCCAAGTTCACCGAGGAGACGCCGTATCACCCGAGCAGCCCGTACTCGAGCACCAAGGCGTCCTCTGACATGCTGGTCCGCGCCTGGACCCGCACCTACGGCCTTCGCGCCACGATCTCCAACTGCTCCAACAACTACGGCCCCTACCAGCACGTGGAGAAGTTCATCCCCAGGCAGATCACGAACATCATCGACGGCGTCCGCCCCAAGCTCTACGGGAGGGGCGAGAACGTCCGCGACTGGATCCACACCGAGGACCACTCCAGCGCCGTCTGGGACATCCTCACCAAGGGCCGCACGGGGGAGACCTACCTCATCGGAGCCGACGGCGAGAGGAACAACATCACCGTGCTGCGCATGATCCTGGAGGCGATGGGACGCGACCCCGAGGACTTCGACTGGGTCGCCGACCGCCCCGGCCACGACCGCCGCTACGCCATCGACTCCACGAAGCTCCAGCGCGAGCTGGGCTGGAGGCCGGCCCACACCGACTTCGCCGAGGGGCTCAAACGGACGATCGACTGGTACGTCGCCAACGAGTCCTGGTGGCGCCCGGCCAAGGAGGCCACCGAGGCGCGCTACCGCGCCCAGGGGCAGTAGGAGGGGAGATACATGGCAGACATCGCATTCGAGAAGGAACTCTCCGTCGCCGAGACCGGCATCGGGGGCCTCAAGGTCGTCGACCTCGCCGTCCACGGCGACTCGCGCGGCTGGTTCAAGGAGAACTGGCAGCGCGCCAAGATGACCGCCCTGGGCATCCCCGACCTCAGGGTCGTCCAGAACAACATCTCC
>NZ_JBBNLP010000008.1:0-132613 GCF_040092425.1 Collinsella sp. CLA-ER-H3 | reverse complement strand
TGCTGGGGACGCACGCCCCCTACGGCACCTACGACTGCACCGGCTCCGGCACCGTCAAGTCCTGGGCCGATATCGCCCGCGCCGTCTTCGAGGCCGCCAACGGCAACGGGGACAGGGTCGTGCCGGTATCGACCGCCGACTACTACGCGAGCGCCGAGGGCCCCGTCGCCCCGCGCCCGGTCCACTCCGCGCTCGACCTGTCCAAGCTCGAGGCTGCCGGCTTCCACATGCCCGACTGGGAGGAAGAGCTGGGGGAGTACATCAAGACGCTCTAGCCGCTATTAACTTTTCGAGAGTAAAAGCCGCCGTTCTTTAACGGCGGCTTTTCTTGTTGGTGGCTATCTGCGCAGTGGTGCCAATAGTATTTTGCGGAAGATCTACCTCTCGCTTGGCATGGAAGTAGGGTGGCCGGGCTGGTCGTCGTAGGCGTATTTGCTGTACACGTTGACCTCCCACTGCTTTTTTTCGACCTTTGCTACAGAATCTAGGATGAAGCCGGTCGCAAGGCTCAGGCCGCACAGGAACATAAACGAGGCGGCGAGCATAGCGGTGGGGAAGCGCGGGACGAGGCCGGTCTGGAAATATTCGACAACGATGGGCATGCCCAGGGCGAGGCCGAATACCGCGAACAGAAGCGCAACGAGGCTGAAGAACTTCAGCGGGCGGTAGTCCTTGAACAGCGTGCCGATCATCGCAACGACTTTAATGCCGTCGCTCACGGTGTTGAGTTTGGACTCGGAACCCTCGGGACGGTCGCGGTACTCGATGGGCACATCTTTGATGCGCCAGCGGTGGTCGACGGCGTGGATCGAGAGCTCGGTTTCGATCTGAAAGCCCTCGGAAAGCACTGGGAAGGTTTTAACGAACGGGCGGCTCATGGCGCGGTAGCCTGTCATGACGTCATCGAAGCTGTAGCCATAGATCCACTTGATCATGGCGCGGACCAGATTATTGCCAAAGCCGTGGAAGGCACGCTTGTTCTCCTCGGCGTAGGTGCCGTTGGAAAGGCGATCGCCTACGGTCATGTCGGCCGTGCCGTTAAGGATGGGCTCGCAGAGGGCCTTGGCCGCCTCGGCGGGGTAGGTGTCGTCTCCGTCGACCATCAGGTAGCAATCGGCGTCGATATCGCGAAACATCTGGCGGCACACGTTGCCCTTTCCCTGACGGGGCTCAAAGCGGACTGTGGCGCCGTGCTCGGTGGCAATGCGTGAGGTATCGTCCGACGAGTTGTTGTCATAGACATAGACCGTCGCCTGCGGAAGCTCGCGGTGAAAGTCGTCGATGACTTTGCCGATCGTGAGCGCTTCGTTGTAGCAAGGGATGATGACGGCGATGGATTCAGAATTCACTTAATGCTCCTTATACATTCAATCCTAGAAAGTATAGCCGTTTGGGCCTGGCATCCTAAGATGTGGGTTAGTTCTCCAGTTTTGTTGCGCGAATCGTTTGCATGGCCGTCGGGTCTATACTGTTCGTTTGTCAACGATTACGAGTAAAGGAGTTGCATCCGTGTCGGATCAGACAAAGCAACAAGAAACTCGCAGTCTGCCTGCGACGTTTGCTAAGAACGAATTTGAGAAGGACGCGTTTATCCTTCGTCAGCTGGTTACCAAGGATTTTAAGATCAAGTATCGCCGTAGCGTTCTGGGCGTCGCATGGTCGGTGCTCAACCCGCTGCTGATGATGATCGTCATGGCCATCGTGTTCTCGACGATTTTTGGCCAGGGCCGCAATGGCTCAATGACGCCCGAGATGTACCCGCTGTACTTGATCGTGGGTAACATTACCTTTGCCGTCATGTCTGAGTCTACTAACCAGGCCCTGACGTCGATCGTGGGCGCTGCCCCTCTGCTCAAGAAGGTTAAGGTGCACCGCTGGGTTTTCCCGGTGCAGAAGGTGCTCTTCTCGCTGGTCAACTTTGCCTTCTCGCTGGTCGCCGTCGCCATCGTCATGCTGTGGTTCCGCGTTATGCCTTCTTGGCACCTGATTCTGTTGCCGGTTTGCCTGCTGCTGCTTATGTGCTTCTGCATGGGCCTGGGCATGATGCTCTCTGCCCTTACGGTCTTCTTCCGCGACGTTATGCATCTGTGGAGCGTCGTCATTACGGCGTGGACTTACATTACGCCCATCTTCTGGACGACTGACTATATTGCGCAAATGCCGCATCTCGTGCGTATCTTGATGTATGCGAACCCCATGTTCAACTACCTGCAGTTTATGCGCGATATCTTCCTGTTCCAGACTACGCCCTCGCTTATGACGTTTGGTATGTGCGTCGCTTGGGCGGTTCTTGCGCTTATTATTGGCTATACCGTGTTCCATAAGTCCGAGCGCAAATTTATCCTCTACATCTAAGGAGTGCTGTGATGACTGAATCTGTTGTTGATTACAGCGAGCAGCCTCTGGCTGTCGAGGTCGACGACGTCACCATGATCTTTAACATGGCGTCCGAGTCGCTGACCAACCTCAAGGAGTACTTCATTAAGCTTGCCAAGCACGAGCTGTTCTTTGAGGAGTTTAGGGCGCTTAAGCACATCTCGTTCGATATTCATCGCGGCGAAGTTGTCGGTCTGGTTGGCACCAATGGTTCCGGTAAGTCTACGATGCTCAAGATTATCGCTGGCGTGCTTGAGCCTAGTGAGGGCAGCGTTAAGGTCCATGGCAACATCGCACCGCTGATTGAGCTCGGCGCCGGCTTTGATCCTGAGCTGACGGCCCGCGAGAACATCTATCTGAACGGCGCCCTGCTCGGCTATACCAAGGAGTTCATCGACGCCAACTTTGACGGCATTATCGAGTTCGCTGAGCTTCAGAACTTTGTCGACATGCCGCTTAAGAACTTCTCCTCGGGTATGGTGGCGCGTATTGCTTTTGCAATCGCGACGATTACCGAGCCCGATATTCTGATCGTTGACGAGACGCTGTCCGTCGGTGACGTGTTCTTCCAGCAGAAGTGCGAGGACCGTATTCAGCACTTTATCCAGAGCGGCGACGTGACGGTTCTGTTCGTTTCGCACTCCATGGAGCAGGTTGAGCGCATCTGCCAGCGTGCCGTTTGGATTGAGAAGGGTGACCTTCGCATGGACGGTCCGGTCGATGAGGTCTGCAAGGCGTACCGCGAGCAGTTCAACTAGGTTATAATTACTTGCGCCTGACAGGCTTGCGCTTGCTTGGGCGTGCGGTTATTTGCTCCATTAGCTCAGTTGGATAGAGCAGGGGACTTCTAATCCCAAGGTCGACGGTTCGAATCCGCCATGGAGCACCAGAGAGTTTTTGAAGACCCGGTTTAATGCCGGGTCTTTGCTATTTGGGCGCATGGGCATGCTATTGTTTAAACACAGACCCCAAGACATGGCGATGACTTGCGGCCATATTTGTTAATTTGGACTGTGGCGCGCTTTCATCGTCACAGAAAGATGCCCGGTGCAGCGTTCGCGCTGCACCGGGCATTCTGTTTGCTTATGATGGCTAGCTAATGCACCTTTGTCTCTACGCCTCCGTCGGCTCCACGCCTAGCTCGTTGCGGACGAGATCGAAGGCTGCGGCGATGGCCTTGTCCATGTCGTAGTACTTGTAGCCGCCCAGGCGACCGGCGAAGACCACGTCGCCCTCCTGCGCCGCCAGCTCCTCGTACTGCCTGTAGAGGGCCTCGTTCCTGGCGTCGTTGATGGGGTAGTAGGGCTCGTCGCCGGGCTTCCAGTCGGCCGGGTACTCGCGCGTGATCACGGTCCTGTCCTGCGTGCCGAACTCGAAGTGCTTGTGCTCGATGACGCGCGTGTAGGGGACCTCGCGCTCGGTGTAGTTGACCACAGCCACGCCCTGGTGGTCCTGCTCGTCGAGCGTCTCGGTCTCGAAGCGCAGGCTGCGGTACTCGAGCGTGCCCAGCCTGAAGTCGTAGAACGCGTCGATGGGGCCGCAGTAGATCGTCCTGGCGGCGATACCGGGCTCGGCGGCGGCCAGCTCCTTGTACTCCACGCCGCAGCGCACCTCGACGCCCTCGAGCATGTTGCCGACCATCTTGGTGTAGCCGCCCATGGGGATGCCCTGGTAGCGGTCGTTGAAGTAGTTGTTGTCGTAGGTGAAGCGGCAGGGGAGGCGCTTGATGATGCTCGCGGGCAGGTCGCGGCAGTCGCGGCCCCACTGCTTCTCGGTGTAGCCCTTCACGAGCGTCTCGAAGATGTCGCGGCCGACGAGCGACAGCGCCTGCTCCTCGAGGTTCTGCGGCTCTCCGATGTCCTCGGCGGCCACCTGCTCGGCGATCTTGGCGCGGGCGTCTGCCGGCGTGACGACGCCCGGCCACATCTTGGCGAAGGTGTTCATGTTGAAGGGCATGTTGTACATGTTGCCGCGGAAGTTGGCGACCGGTGAGTTGACGTAGTTGTTGAACTCGGCGAAGCGGTTGACGTAATCCCAGACGTCCCTCATGGAGGTGTGGAAGATGTGCGCGCCGTAGCGGTGGACCTGGATGCCCTCGACGTCCTCGGTGTAGACGTTGCCGGCGATGTGGTCGCGGCGGTCGATGACCAGGACCGACTTGCCGGCGCGCTTGGCGGCGTTGGCGAAGACGGCGCCCGAGAGGCCGGCACCGACGACAAGGTAATCGTACTGGGACATGGATGAACTCCTTTGTATGTAATCAAACAGTTACTTAAGATTTGGGACAAATAAACCTGATAATTCTGTTCCAAGGATTAGTGTACCAGGCGTGTTGTAGGCTTTCTTTCAGCAGCTTCAGCTCATGTGCATAGCCCCTGGTTTCTTGATGATTTAAAGAATCTGCTAATTCGTCCTCAAACACTCCGGTAAGACTTTCGATACGGCATCCATCGCCTGCGGCTTTAGGTACTGCTCGTTGAGCCGTGCCTTTCTGTAGGCGTAGCGAGTGTCTGTCGAGTACTTGATCAATACGTCGGTGAAGAATCGCTCCCAACTTAGGTACTTGCGGCTTTCGATATAGCTCGAAGGATCCTTGAGGATTTTTGGAATGTCGTTACTGGGAATGAGGCCAGATTGCAGAAGTGTCCACTCAAATGATTCCGGGAGGAACAAGCGAACGTTCTTGTAAACGCGCTGTCCGAGCACCTTTTCGATGTAGGGACCAAACGCTGCGCCGTCTCCAATGGCAAGAACGTTTTGCTCGGGGCATTCGTGAATTGTCCGCTTTAGATTTGCTACGCCGGTGGCGGTGTAGCAGGGGATCCTGAGCCGGTTGCAAAGAGCGTCGTAGAATTGATAGCCAGATTTGCTATCCTCGACAACTACGGCGTCGGGTACCTCGAATCCAACATTTAGATCCTGATACAGCATACTTGCCGTGTGGTCATATAGCGGCTTGGTCACCGAGTAGAAGCGCCTGTCGCTCTTGCGGCCATTGATTGTTTTACTTGTCGTGTTGACTAGCTTCAGGATCTCATCAACGCTGTAGGGGAGCTCGTTGGCATCGCGACGAGATATCAGAACAAAATAGTTTGACGAGCCGTTTACGGCTTTGGCGAAGTCCTTTGAGTGGATAAACTCGTTGCCCTCATCTAGAAAGACGATTGAATCTTCGATGATCGACAGCTCGCGCTCCCAGCGTCTGCCGGAAAGCGTTTCGCAAGGTACGTCGCAGCTGAGTGCAACGCCGCTTTCCGGTCCTCGGTCGTTGTAGTCGCGAATCATCGAGATGAGTGTCGTTTTGCCCGTGCCGCTGTTGCCGCGGATGAAGGAAATATTGCGCTTAAACGTGAGTGTGTATTTGACCTTTGCACGCTCTACGACAACGGTGTGCGTTCCCTTCATTACTCATCAACATCCAAAAAGTCATTCGTGGCGCCGACAAACTCCTGCATGTTTCTAACGATGCGGCCATCGTTATTGATGCGAATCTCAAAGCTCTTCCAGGGGAATTTCATGATGTGGTATAAGGTCACCAGCACATCCTGCTCTTTGCCGATCTTGAGTAGCCAGCGGGCACAGTTGTCTCCGCAGGTGGATGCGTTGAACACCATATTTGGGAGATTGCGCACCAGCAGCAGCGTCTTAACGCCGCCTGACAGTTCGAGTGGAGTGATTGAGCCCAGCTGTTTGCTTACGATGTTGTGGGGACCGATGAGCTCTGATCCGTCCACGCTTTTAATAATCTGTGCGGCCATAGGGTCTTCAAACCATGAGTCCAAGTATGAGTTCCTAAAATAGGTTTCGGTATCGTAGATGGAACCGGGGTAATCCCCCAGATGGATGCTTAACATGCGCGTCTCCAGACGTTGTGTGACTGCAATGATTATATGCCAGTAATAAAGTGCCGCCAGTAGCGAGGTTGCTGCTGGCGGCACTGGCATTATTAGCGTGTGAATCGCGTTGATGGATTTGCTCGCGAGGCTACTTTTCGAGACGCTCCCTCAGCAGCTCCAACGCGTGGGCGTAGCCTTGGAGGCCTTCGCCGGTGATGGTGGCGAAGCAGGCCAGGCGTGCATAGCTCACCTGGCGGAAGTCCTCGCGTGTCTCTACGGCGCTGATGTGTACCTCGACGGCAGGGATGTCGACGGCCTTGAGGGCGTCGAGGATCGCCACGCTCGTATGCGTGTATGCCGCCGGGTTGATGACGATGCCGTCGACCTTGCCGTAGGCCTCCTGGATCTTGTCGACGATGCTGCCCTCGTGGTTGGACTGGAAGACCTCGACGTCGTCGAAGCCCTGTGCAGCGCCCGCTTCCTGGCAAATCTGCACTAAGCGGTCGTAGTTGTCGCTGCCATAGATGCCCGGCTCGCGAATGCCGAGCATGTTGAGGTTGGGGCCGTTGATGACGAGTGCTTTCATGGTTGCTTCCTTTGCGGTTGGGCGGGCGGTGCGGCGGAACGGAAAACCACCGCAAAGGTGCCTGTCCCCTTTGTGGTGGTTTTGGTTAGAGAGCGGGTGGGAGGGTGTCGAGGAGGGCTTGGGCGGTGTTGGCGGCGCAATCGCGCGAGTCGATGATGTAGTCGGCCCAGGCGCGGTAGCGCGGCATGCGCTGTTCGGCCAGCTTGTCGATACCGTCGCGGGCGGTGATGGGGCGGCCCTTGTGGGCGAGCTCGTCGAGCTTGCGGTTGAGCATCACAATCTGGCTGTTCTGGTGCAGCAGCGGGTAGTTCTCGTCGCGCGTGACCACGCCGCCGCCGGTGGAGAGCACCAGGCCGCTGCGCTTGGAGATATCGGCCAGTGCCGCCGTCTCCTGCTCGCGGAAGGCCGGCTCGCCGCGCTCGACGATATAGTCGGCACAGGGCATGCCCAGGCGTTCCTCGAGGGCGCGGTCCAGGTCGATGTGCTCTCGCCCCGTGAGCAGGGCGATCTGCTCGCCCACGCGGGTCTTGCCCGAGCCCGGCATGCCGATCAGCGCGATGTTCTGTTCGCGGCGTGACAAGCGCTCCGTTACGTCCAGGATGCGCTCACGCGGGGTGACCTGGCCGGTATAGCGCTCGACGGCCTGTGCCGCTTGGGCCACGAGCATCAGCAGGCCGCCGATGCAGGGGATGCCGCGGCGCTCGGCCTCGAGCATGAGTCCCGTGCGAGCGGGGTTGTAGACAATGTCGATGACGCCCTCGAGCGCATCGAGCCCCTCGAGCGTGCAAGGCGCGTCGGGGCAGTGGGGGAACATACCGGCAGGCGTGCAGTTGACGAGCAACGCGGCGTCGGACTGCTGCGCGATGTTGTCGTAGTTGACTTCGCTCGTGCGGCCGACTGGCACGACGACGGCGCCCAGGTCGCCGAGCACCATGCTGGCAGTGGTGCCGGCGCCACCGGTGGCACCGAGCACGAGGGCCTTCTTGCCGGCGACCTCAACGCCCAGCTCCTCGACTAGGCACTGAAAGCCGAAGTAGTCGGTGTTGTCGCCGCGCAGGTGGCCGTCGGGCAGGCGCGTGATGGTGTTGACGTTTCCCATACGCTCGGCGAGTGGACTCAGCTCGTCCAGGTATTCCATGACGGCGCGCTTGTAGGGGATGGTCACGTTGGTGCCCTCCCATTCGTCGCCCGTCATAAAAGCCTGGAGGTCCTCGGGCTCGCGCTCAAAACGCACGTACTCAAGCCCCGCGAGCTCCTTGTAGATGGTTGGCGTGTAGCTGTGGCCCAGCACGCGGCCCAGCACGCCGTAGGGACGGGTTGCGGCGGTATCGGTCATCTAGAGCACCTCGGTGTAGCTGCCAAAGTAGGTGAAGCTCTCGCACACGTCGTCGATGGAATCGAGCAGGTCGTCGAGGGCCTTGCTGCCAAAGGGGCAGTCCAGGTCAAAGTAGAACATAAACTCAAAGTCGTGCCCGGGGATGGGGCGGCTCTCGAGCTTGATGAGGTTGATATTGAGCGCGTAGAAGCGCTCGAGTACGCGGTAGAGGGCGCCCGGCTCGTTGGCCGTGGTGATCATGAGCGAGGTGCGGTTGGCACCGGGGTAGACGCGCGGCTCGCGGCTGATGACGACAAAGCGCGTGTAGTTATTGTCCGAGTCCTGGATGTTGGGCTCCAGCACTTCCAGGCCGTAGAGCGCCGCGCAGCTGCGCGAGGCGATGGCGGCGACGTCGGTGCGTTCGGAGTTGGCGACCATCTCGGCCGACATGGCCGTGTTGAGGTACTTGGTGGCGTGCAGGTCGTGGGCCTCGATAAAGCCGGCGCACTGGGCGATTGCCTGGCCATGGCTGTAGACCTCGCGCACGTCTGCGAGCTTGGTGCCGGGCTTGACGAGCAGGTTGTGGTCGATCTTGAGGCGCAGCGAGCGCACGATGTGGAAGTCGAACTGGGCGAGCAGGTCGTAGACGGCGTTGACCGAGCCTGCGGTGGAGTTTTCGATGGGCAGCACGCCAAACTCGCAGAAGCCGTCGCGCACGGCACACATGACGCCCTCGAAGGTCTCGAAAAACGCGATGTCGGGCACGTCGAAGAGCTTGCACGCGGCGATTTGGCTGTAAGCGCCCTCGACGCCCTGGCAGGCGACGGTGGTCGTTTGAGGGAAGGGCGTGTCGGAGGCTGCAGCCGTGGCGTGGGCCTTTTGCGAGACGGTGATGCCCTTGAGCTCGTTGATGTAGCGCTGCTGCTCGGCCTTGCTCATGCTCATGAGGAGACGGAACAGGGTGATGGTCTGCGCCTCGTAGCGCTCGGGCGCGCGGCTGGCGAGGTTGTTGAGCTTGGAGCGCTCACGGGCGGGGTCGAAGACGGCCTTGCCCATCTCGATTTTTGACTTGGCGACTTCGGTGGCAATGTCCATGCGCTCGACAAAGCTGTTGAGGAGCGTGGTGTCGATGCCATCGATGGCCTGGCGGATGTCAGCAAGGTCCATGGAGACCCCTTTCACGTGTCGGGGGATGTTGAGGGGTGGGTAGTTAGCGCTGGGCGGCGTCTTCGAGGAGGGCGTCCCAGATGGCGAGGGCGGCGGCTGCCTCGGCTACGGGGACGGCGCGCGGGACGATGCAGGGATCGTGACGGCCGTGGACCGAGAGCTCGGCATTTTCCATGGCGTCCATGTCTACGGTCTGCTGCTCGCGGCCAATGGAGGGCGTCGGCTTTACGGCCATGCGCCACATGACGGGCGCGCCGGTCGAAATACCGCCCAGGATGCCGCCGGCGTTGTTGGACTCGACCTCGATCTCGCCGGTCTCGGCATCGATGCGGTACGGATCATTGTTCTCGCTGCCGCGCATGGCGGCCACGGCAAAGCCCATGCCAAACTCCACGCCCTTTACGGCAGGAATGCCAAACGCGATCTGCGCGATGCGGTTCTCGATGCCGTCGAACATGGGGTCGCCAATGCCCGCGGGAAGCCCGTAAATGCCGCACTCCACGATGCCGCCGATGCTGTCGAGTTCGTCGCGCGCGGCTAGGATTTCCTCGCGCATGCGGCCGGCTGCGGCGGCGTCAATGCACGGCAGATCGTTCGTAAGGATCGCCTTGCGGTCGGCCTCGCGATAGACCATGTCGTCCATCGGCAGGTCGGAGATGCCGCCGATCTGCGCCACATGCGCCATCACGTTAATGCCGCGGGCCTCGAGTGCCTGCAGCGCAATGCCGCCGGCGATGCACAGGGGTGCCGTGAGGCGGCCGGAGAAATGCCCGCCACCGGCGACATCGTGCATGTTGTGATACTTCACGCGCGCAGGGAAGTCCGCATGTCCGGGGCGGGGCTTGCGGCGCAGCTCGGAGTAATCCTTGGAGCGCGTGTTGGTGTTCTCGATAATCGCGGCGATGGGCGCGCCGGTGGTATGTCCATCGACCACGCCGGCGATGATGTGGGCGGCGTCGGCCTCGCGGCGTTTGGTCGCGGTCTCGTCGCGACCGGGGGCACGACGGTCGAGGAAGGCCTGCAGCTGCCCCTGGTCAACAGCGATGCCCGCCGGAATGCCATCGAGGGAGCAGCCGATGGCGGGGGAGTGCGACTGGCCGAAGATGCTTAAGTGCAAGACGTTGCCAAAGGTCGAGGACATGCTATTCCTCCTCGAGCGTGACCTTGCCGCCCAGCAGGCGGTAGTGGTCGAAGAAATCGGGATAGGACTTGTTGACGGCCTCGGCGCCGTGGATCACGACCTCGCCGGTGGCGCGGCTCGCGGCGATAGCGGCCATCATGGCGATGCGATGGTCGTTGTGCGAATCGACCTCGCCGCCGGTGAAGGCATCGACACCCTTGATGATGAGGTCATCGCCGGCAATGCGCACCTGCGCGCCCAGCGCAGTGAGCTCGCGGGTGGTCGTGACCAGGCGGTCGGATTCCTTGATGCGCAGACGGGCGCAATCGCGGATGAACGTGCGGCCCTGCGCCAGCGATGCCACGGCAGAGATGACGGGCACCAGGTCGGGAATGTCGTGGGCGCTCATCTCAAAGCCGGCGAGCTTGTCGGACTGCACGGTGGCGGCGTTGGTGGAGCGTACGATGCGGGCGCCAAAGCGCGAAAGCGCGGCAAGCACGTTGCGGTCGCCCTGCGCGGAGCTCAGGGATACACCCTCGACGGTGATGGGGTCGGCGCCGATAGCGCCGGCGCACAGCCAAAAGGCGGCGTTGGACCAGTCGCCCTCGACAGCAACGCTGCCGGGCGTGCGGTACGAGCCGCTGCTCACGCGGAAGTTCGTGACCTCGGGCTGGCCGTCCTTGGCCGGAATACGCTCGACGTTGACCTCGACGCCAAAGGCCTTCATGGCCTGGATCGTCAGGTTGATGTAGGGACGGCTCTCAATGAGGCCGGTTACCTGCACGCAGGAGGGCTGGGCCAGCAGCGGGGCTGCCAGCAGCAGGCCGGAGATATATTGCGAGCTCACGTTGCCCGGAAGCACAAAGGTGCCCGGGCGCATGCGTCCGCTCGTCTTGAGCGGAAAACCGCCCAGGCCCTGTAGGTCGCAGCCGGCGGCGATGATCTCGTCCGAGAGCGGGGACAGCGGGCGGGCGCCCAGGCGGCCCTGACCCACAAAGGTGGCCTCTGCCCCCAGCGCGCAGGCGACGGGCAGCATAAAGCGGAGCGTGGATCCGCTTTCGCCGCAGTCAAGCGTGCCGCCGGCAAGGGCCTTGAGCAGGCCAAACTCAACACTCTTCATGGTGGGGTGGACCTGGAAGCCGTCCTCGACGGTCTCGATGCGAGCACCCAGGGCCGTAAGGCAACGCACCGTAGCCTCGATGTCGGCGCAGGTGGTGTTGCAGGTGACGTGTGTCTCGCCGTTGGCAAGCGCAGCGCAGATGATGAGGCGATGCGCCATCGACTTGGACGCGATGGCGGGAACGGTGCCCTTGAGTGGGGACGGGGTGATGCGGGCTAGCATGCGGATGCGTCTCCCTTCTGGCCGAGGCCCTCGGCAATGAGTTCGTGGAAAGTGGAAAGTGGCGTGCGGTCGATGCTGCAGCGGCCAATGCCGTGCGGAATCACCAGGTCGATGGTGTCGCCCGCGCGCTTCTTGTCGTGGAGCGCCTCGGCAAAGACGGCATCGGCATCTAGGTCGCAGCGGGTCTTGAGGCCATGGCGGGCGCAGAGTTCCTCAATACGACCGGGCAGTGCAGCATCGCAAACGCCGTGCAGGGCCGCGGCGCGCGTGATGATGCCCATGCCGATCGACACACAGTTGCCGTGTCCGAGCTCAAAGTGCTCGCAGGCCTCGACGGCGTGTCCGGCGCTGTGTCCAAAGTTGAGGAGCTTACGCTGGTTGGTTTCGCGCTCGTCGGCGACGACCACGGCGCGCTTGATGTCGATATTGCGGGCGATGATGAGCGCTACGCGGGCCACGTCGCGGTTGAGCAGCTCCAGCGTGAGCGGGGTCTTCTCCAGCTCGGCGAAGAGCTCCGGGTCGGCGATCACGGCGTGCTTGACGACCTCGCCGCAGCCATCGGCGAACTGCTCGGGCGTGAGGGTGGCCAGGCACCCCACGTCGGCGATAACCACGCTCGGCTGCCAAAAGGCGCCGGCCAAGTTCTTGCCGGCAGCCAGGTCTATGGCGGTCTTGCCTCCCACCGACGAATCCACCATGGCGAGCAGGCTCGTGGGGATCTGCACAAACTTGCAGCCGCGCATGTAGGTGGCGGCCACAAAGCCCGCCACGTCGCCCACGACGCCGCCGCCGAGTGCCACGATCACGTCGGAGCGCGAAAGCTCGTGCTCGGCCACAAACTCCAAAATGGCAACGTAGGTCTCGGCGCGCTTATGGGCCTCGCCGGCCTCGAAGGTGCAGATGCTCACCTCGTAGCCTGACGCCTCCAGGCTCTGCTTAACGGGCATCTGGTAGAGCGGGCCCACGTTGGTGTCTGTCACGATGACGGCGCGGGTGCCGCCGGCGGTGGCGCGCACGAGCGGCCCCGCCTGCTCCAGCAAAAACGTGCCAACATGCACCTGGTAGGGGCGTGCAGTGTCGATATCGATGGTAATCGCCATAAGCTTCGGTCCTTTCGACCTGGCGTGATGGGTTGTCTAGTGGGAGGCCTCGTCGTCGAGTGCGCGCTTAATGCGGTCGCCCTCGGCAAGGAGATTCTCCAGATAGCGCTGGTCGCGGTCCTTGAGCGCGCGGCTGTAGGCGCCAAGCGATTCGATCAGATGGTCGATCTCGAAGGCGAGCGCGTCGGCGTCGTCGATCATGAGCTCGGACCACATTTGCGGGTTGAGGTGCGCCACGCGGGTGAGATCGCGGTAGCTACCGGCCGAAAAGCCGTGGTGGACCTGGGCAGTGGGGCTTTTGACGTAGGCGTTGGATACCACGTGCGCAAGCTGGCTCGTGAAGGCGATGACACGGTCGTGCTCGGCGGCGCTGGTCACGCTGAACTTGCCAAAGCCCAAGGGGCGCACCATCTCGCGCACCTGGCCCAAAAGCTCCAGCTTGAGCGCATCGTCCACCGCGGGCGGTACGAGCACCAGCGGGGCGCCCTGGAACAGGTCGGCGCGGGAGTGTGCATAGCCCGAGTACTGCGTGCCCGCCATGGGGTGCGCGCCCACAAAGTAAAAGCCGTGCTCGCGGGCAAGCTCAAAGGCGCGCTCGCACACGATGCCCTTGACGCCCACCGTGTCAATTACCACGGGGCCCATGATGGCCTCGGTATCGGTGGCGTCGGCGAGTGCCTGGGCGTGTGCCTCGAGCCACTCGATGCAGGCTTCGGGGTAGCAAGCCAGGACGATGATGTCGCATTCGCCGAGCGTCTCGTCGTTGAGCTCGCCGGCAACGGTGCCCATGCTGGCAGCCGTCATGACATCGTCATCGGGATCCCAGGCCAGCACGCGGACGCCCGCCTGCGCATAGCCGCGGGCAAAGCTGCCGCCGATGAGGCCAAGGCCGACGATGCCGGCGCACTTGGGGCCGCCCTGGTTAACGCGCGCGTTTCTCACTGTACCCATGGGCTACTCCATGGTCTCTTGGCAGACGACCTCGCGGATGGCTCGGATGCGGCGCATGGTGTCGTCGAACTGATCGGGGGTGAGGGCCTGGGCGCCGTCGGACCAGGCGCGGCTCGGCTCGTCGTGGACCTCGATCTCCAGGCCGTTGGCGCCGCAGGCGGTCGCGGCAAGCGCCATGGGCTCAACGTAGCGGGTGTAGCCGGTGGCGTGGCTGGGGTCGGCGACGACGGGCAGGTGCGACAGGTGGTGCAGCACCGGCACGGCGTTGAGGTCGAAGGTGTTGCGGGTGCGGGTCTCGAAGGTGCGGATGCCGCGCTCGCACAGGATGACGTTGTCGTTGCCCTCGCTCATGATGTACTCGGCGGCCATGAGCAGCTCATCGATCGTGCCGGACATGCCGCGCTTAAGCAAGATTGGAGTCTTGGTCTTGCCGACCTCTTTGAGCAGAGGGAAGTTCTGGGCGTTGCGGGCGCCGATCTGCATGACGTCGATCTTCTTGTCTAGGAAGACCTGCACGTCGCGCGGGTCCATGATCTCGGTGACGATCGGCATATCGAGCTCGGCAGACGCCTCGCACAGCAGGTCCAGGCCGGCGGGGCCCATGCCCTGGTAGGCGTACGGGGAAGTGCGGGGCTTGTAGGCACCGCCGCGCAGCATCGTGGCGCCGGCGGCCTTCACGCGGCGGGCGATGCGGATGAGGTTCTCGCCCTCGACGGAGCACGGGCCGGCGATGACCTGGAACTGATCGCCGCCGATCTTGACGCCATGGCCGCAGTCGATGACGGAGTCCTCGGGGTGGAACTTGCGGTTGGCGCGCTTGAACGGCTCGGAGACGCGCTGCACGCGCTCGACGACGTCCATGGACTCGAGCAGGAATGGGTCGATCTTGGTCGTATCGCCCACCAGGCCGATGATCGTCTCGTTCTCGCCGCGCGAGACGTCGGTCTTCAGGCCCTTTTTCTCAATCCAGCTGACGATATGGCTGACGGCCTCGTCGCTGGCGCTCTGCTTTAAAATTGCAATCATGGTGTGCCTCTCACCTCGATGGATAACTTTTGCAAAAACGGCCCGCATCGCGAGCCGTGTATATATGGTGCATGAGAGTTTATACTATCTGACTCGCTTTTGCCTTCTAAAGTGGGCCGTTGCGCCGCGTCTTCCTCGGAATTGCAAAGCTTTTTCTTTTATTTTGATAGCCCGTGGTGCACTTGGGTATAATGCCAAACGTTGGCCCTATTAGCTCAGGGGATTAGAGCGTCTGCCTCCGGAGCAGAAGGCCGTTGGTTCGAATCCAACATGGGGCACCATCGAACGTAAGACCGTCCGAACCTCGCATGGTCCGGGCGGTTTTTCTTATACCGACGCGACGTGATGGGACGTGGTATGGCAGCAACGGATATCGAGCGTGGACTCTCGACCGCCGAGGTCGAGGAGCGCATCGCCGCCGGTAAGATCAACCGCAACATGGAGCTCAAGACCAAGTCGGTCAAAGAGCTCATCATCGAGAACCTCTGCACGCTGTTCAATTTGATCAACGTGATCTTGGCGTTCCTGGTCATTTTGACCGGTTCGTTTAAGAATCTGACGTTCCTGTTCGTGGTGTTCCTCAATACCGCTATTGGCGTCATCCAGTCCATGCGTTCCAAGAAGATGGTCGATAAGCTCACGCTGCTGACCTCCAAGAAGGCCATTGCGGTGCGCGACGGCGCCGAGGTGGAGCTCGACCTGGACCAGATCGTGCTCGACGATATCATCCGCCTGGGGCGCGGCGACCAGATTCCCGCTGACGCCGTGGTGGTTTCGGGCGAGGCGCTCGTGAACGAGAGCCTGCTGACGGGTGAGAGCGACCTCATTAAGAAACAGCCCGGTTCCGAGCTCATGAGCGGCAGCTTTATCGACTCGGGCTTGCTGCGCGCCCGCGTGATCCATGTCGGCGCCGACAACTACGTGGCCAAAATTAATAACGAGGCGAAGTACGTCAAAAAGGTCAATTCCGAGATCATGAACGCGCTTAACGCCATCGTGCGCTTTGCGAGCATCATCATGATCCCGCTCGGTTTGGCGTTGTTTGCCTCGAGTGTGAGCGAGCTGTGGGATGCCGCGGGAACCCCAGGCGATAGCGCGCTTTCGTGGTGCTTCTCCGAGCTGTTGGCTGGCCATGTGCCTTCGTCGGCGCTGCTGTCCACAGTGGGCGCCCTGCTGGGCATGATCCCGCAAGGCCTGGTGCTGCTGACCTCGTCGGTGCTCGCCATCGCCACGGTGCGCCTGGCCCGCCGCAAGGTGCTGGCGCAGCAGCTCTACTGCATCGAGACGCTCGCGCGCGTCGACGTGCTGTGCCTGGACAAGACGGGCACCATCACGTCGGGTCGCATGGAGGTCGAGGGCACGTATCCGCTGCCGGTTGAGGGCGTGAGCCTAGGCGCCGGCTCGGACGAGGCGGCTGTTCCCGTCGATTCCACGGTGCTCGATTTTGCGCTGGCTAACGTCGCGCGTGCGACTTCGGCCGATGCCAACGAGACCTGCCAGGCGCTGCTCAACTATTACGCCGATCGCCCGGTCGAGGTGTCTGAGCCGCTGTCGGTCATTCCGTTCTCGTCGTCTAAAAAATGGAGTGGCGCTTCGTTTGCGCAGGGCTCCTACGTAATGGGTGCGGCGCAGTTTGTGCTTTCTGATCGTGTGTTTTCTCAGGTCGAGAACCGTGTCGCCGAGCTTGCCGATACCTGCCGCGTGCTCGTGGTGGCGCGCGTGGACGGCTTTACGCCCGATGGCGATATGGTGGGCGAGGCCGAGCCCGTGGGCTTTGTGACCATCCGCGACGAGATTCGTGCCTCGGCGGCCGAGACCATCGGCTACTTTAACGAGCAGGGCGTGACCCTCAACGTGATCAGTGGCGACGACCCGCGTACGGTGTCGTCGATCGCACGCGTGGTGGGCGTGCCGGGGGCGGACGCTTATGTGGACGCCACGACGCTCGATACGCCGGCCAAGCTCGATGCCGCAGTGGACCGCTACCATGTCTTTGGTCGTGTGACCCCGCAGCAGAAGCGCGAGCTCGTGCAGGCGCTCAAGCGCCGCGAGCACACCGTGGCCATGACGGGCGACGGCGTCAACGACGTGCTGGCGCTCAAGGAGGCCGACTGCTCCGTGGCCATGGCGGCCGGCTCCGATGCCGCGCGCAACGTGGCCGAGATCGTACTCGTCGACAACGATTTTGCCTCGATGCCCGCCGTGGTGGCCGAGGGCCGTCGCTCCATCAACAACCTGCAGCGTTCGGCCTCACTGTTCCTGACCAAGACGCTGTTCTCGATGGGCCTGGCGGCGCTGTGCATCGCGCTGCCGCCGTACCCCTTCGAGCCCATCCAGATGACGCTCATCAACTTCTTCTGCATCGGCGCGCCGGGCTTTGTGTTGGGCCTGGAGCCCAACAATGCTCGCGTGAAGGGTGCGTTTTTGACGAACGTACTCAAGCGTGCACTGCCGGCGTCGATTGCGGTCATTTTGGCTGCGGCGCTCGATATCTTTGTGGCGCGCGTGTTTGGCTTTAACCAGCTCACGCTGTCTACGATGTGCCTGCTTACGTCGTGCGCGGCGAGCGTCAGCCTGATCTGGCGCATCTCGCAGCCTCTCACGCCCTTACGTGTGGTGCTCTTTGTGTTTGTAGTCGCCGGCATCCTGGTGGGCGTTATTGGATTCCCAGAGCTGCTGTCTATTGCCAACCTGTCGATGGGCCAGATGGTTATCTTGGCTGTCATCGTGGTCTTTACCTGCTCGGTGTTCTTTAAGCTCGCCACGATGATGGATTCGCTCAAGCCGCGTCGTCGTCATGCTGCAACTGGTTTTGGCCGCGGTGTGCGCGTCCACCTGGGTCGCGGTGGCGGCAAGGTGAGCTCGACGGGTTCGACGGCCGAGCGTTTTGCCAAGCGCTTCGCCGCCGACATGGCGCAGCGCCGCGAAGATCGCACCGCTCGCGAGGCCGAGGCCCGCGCACTCGAGGGCGTGGCCCAGGCCCAGCCCAAGAAAAAGAAGAGTACCGGAGCCAAGCGCTCTCGCGTGACCAAGTCCGCCCAAGGCATCAAAGTTTCGATGCCAAGCAAAAAGAAGAAGTAACTACGCGCCCTGGCGATGTTGAATTGGTGCCTTGCTCCTGTGGGGCCGTGGCGATGTTATGCTCTAACCTCGATTGTTTGAATTGCTTCGAAAAGAGGATGCCGTGATCTGCCCGCATTGCCTTAAGACTATCGAGGACGGCGCCTCGTTCTGCCCCTACTGCAACGCCTATGTGGGTCCGGGCGATGGTCCCGAGCACACTGAGTTCGTGTTCTGTGAGGGCTGCGGTGCCCGTCTTTCTCCGCATGATCGTACGTGCCCCAAATGCGGACGCCCCGCTCCGGGTATCCTCTCCGAGGACGCGGCAGCATCCGACCTGGCAGCGGGCCGCACGGCGGGCTTTCCGCGCCTAACGCAAGAGCAGATCGATACCGAGGTGCCTCATGCGCCGGCCTCTGCCGCTGCGGTGCTTTCGGACGCCGCCGACCCCAATGAGACCTGCGTGCTGCCAGCTTTCGATAAGGATTTCGGTATCCCCAAGGTCGATATTCCCACGCCCGTTTCCCTGCATGACGATGCTCAAAAACCCAAGCGCAAGGTGCACCCCGACGAGGATGCCTATCACAAGCACAAGCGTCATATTCCCAAGCCGCTTATCGTCATCGCGGTCCTTGCCGTCGTTTGCGGCGGTGCCTATTGGTTCGTGACGACCGATCCCATGGGTGTCATGCCTGGCTTCTACGACCAGTTTGGCCAGGCCGCGCAGACGACCTTCCCCACGCGCCAAAAGGGCGAGGCCACTGAGGACGATACCAAGCAGGACGATTCTGCCGAGGTGGTCCAGGAAGAAACCGTGCTCACCGATGATCAACTCTATACCAGGCTCGACGGTCTGTATCAGACCATCGTGTCCTACGCTGACGAGGACCAGATCGGCGAGGTCATCGATTCCTTTAACAACGGCTATCTCCGAACGCCGCTGTCCACCCGTCAGGAGCTGTCGCAGAGTGCCTACGCCCTGCGCGACCAGATCAAAAAGACGCAAGATGAGCTCAACAACCTGAAAGTACAGGACGATACGGTCTATGCGGATGACATCGCCCACTTAAAGCAGCTTGCCGAGTGGATGTATGAGCGCGTCGACGTGATCTGCCAGAGCTGGGACATCTCGCTGGCCATTCCCGATGGCGAGTCGATGAGTTCCCACCAAAGCGAGATCCTGGCGCCCATCGCGCAGGGCGGCAACAGCGCGCTGAACCAGTACGATGCCAATGTGGGTTCCTGGAAGCCGCAGCAGCGTTCCTAAAATTAGTTCGCCATAGTCGGCATAACCTACGTGCGCAATTGATGTAAGCTCGTGCTTATTGCTACAATTCGTACAAATATGCTTTAAACGCACGAGGAAGGAACCACATGTTTGGTTTTAAGAAAGAGCTCTACACGCCCGAGTATCAGCTTGTCGGCGACGAGTGCGCCGTAATCGAGACGTCGAAGGGTACCATCAAGGTCAAGTTTGACGGCGAGGGCGCTCCCATTCATGTCGCGAACTTCTGCGAGCTTTCCACGATGGGCTTCTATGATGGCCTTAAGTTCCATCGCTATGTGCCCGGTTTTGTTATCCAGGGCGGCGACCCCAATACCCGCGACATGTCCGGCGCCGACGTCGCTGCCGGTCTTGAGGGCCCCGACGGCATGCCCGGTACCGGTGGCCCCGGCTACTGCATCAAGGGCGAGTTTGCCACCAATCCGCGCAACAGCCATGTCGATGGCGCCCTTGCCATGGCACGCTCCATGGACCCCGATTCCGCGGGTTCGCAGTTCTACTTCTGCCTGGGTGCCCAGCATAACCTCGATTCCGGTTACACCGTCTTTGGTACCACGGTCGAGGGTCTCGATGTGATTTCGCAGCTGCGTGCCGGCGACGAGATCGTCCATGTCGAGATCGTTCACGAGTAAAGGGGACTTCCTTGAATAGCCAGCTGATCCAACAGGGCCGCGCCGCTTACCGCGCGGGTGATTTTTCCGCTGCAGCCCAGATGCTTGGGGCGGCAAAGACTCCCGATGAGATTATGGGCGAGGCCGATCACCTTCGTGGCAACGCCTTGATGCACCTGGGCATGTATGCCGAGGCCGCCGAGGCCTATGCCGCCGCCCTCAACGACGGCACCTACGGCAAGCGCGGCGCGCTGCTCACCAACCGCGGCAAGGCGCTTGCCGCCGTGGGCGACTACACGACGGCCGCTCAGGCGTTCTCTGCTGCTACGCAGGATGCTTCCTATGCCACGCCGTTCAAGGCCTATCTGGGCCTGGGCAATGCGCTGTTCCAGTCGGGCGACTATGCCAACGCAGGAACCGCCTTCCGTCAGGCTGCCATCGACGGCGCCAATCCGGCTCCTGCCGCCGCACTCGGCGAGCTCGGTCGTTGCTTCATTAAGCTCGGCCGCCCGGCGGATGCCGTGGAGACCTACCGCACGGCTATCGACTTTGCCGGCCCCCGCGACGACACGCGTGCGCTCAACGCCGGCATGGGTCAGGCGCTTTCTGCCGCCGGCCGTCCCTCCGACGCACTCGATGCCTTTAACGCCGCTACTGCCGATGGCATCTACCAGCTCACCTCCGAGCAGGCCGACGAGCTTGCCCGCGTGCACGATTCGCTTGCCGCGCTGTCTGCCCAGACGGCCATGGCCACGGCTCCGGCGCCCGCGATGGACGCTTCTGCCGTCGATCCGCTTGATCCTACCGGCGCGACCGGTCAGTTTATGCCCGATCCCTCGGACACCGGCTTCTTTACGCTGTCCGAGTCCGAGATGGTCCAGCAGTACCGTCAGGATCGTAAGCAGGCCAAGGTCCGTCGTCGCCATCGCCACACGGGTCTTAAAGTCTTCATCGTGCTGCTTCTGCTCATTTTGATCGCCGCGGGCGGTCTGGGCTTTGCCTACACGCGCGGCTTTGGCTTCCCGTCTCAGGAGTCTGTCGTTACCGATCTGTTCCAGGCTGCCGGCGACGGTGACGCCGCAAAGGCCGAGTCTTGCCTGGCCTCGAGCCTGTCCGAGGACGCTAAGTCGATGATCATCTCCTCGATTCCGCAGGGTGCCACCGTGTCCGTCGAGGGCATGGATCAGTCCATGACCGAGACGACCGCCAAGGTGAAGGCATCGCTGTCCAAGGGCGGCGAGCAGGAGTACACCGTCAAATTCGTGCGCTCCGACAACCATATAGGCTGGGCCGTTTCCTCGCTTGATATGGATTTCTCGGCTGCTGACAACCAGTAGTGACCTTATGGGATTTAGCTTTGCCCGGCGCTTCACCGCAAGTGAGGCGCCGGGCTTGCGCTAGTATGATGAGCTAGTAGTTTTCCAGCAATCATCCAACACATCAGGAGTTGCGTTGTTTTCTTTGATGGATATGTTCTTCGGTAGCTATGCGGGCGATCTTGCCATCGACCTCGGCACCGCCAATACGCTTGTCTCCGTGCGCGGCAAGGGCATCGTCATTCGCGAGCCCTCTGTTGTCGCCATCGACAAGAACGACGAGCGCATCTTGGCGGTCGGTATCGAGGCAAAGCGCATGCTCGGCCGTACGCCCGGCAACATCGTGGCCGTTCGTCCCCTGAAGGACGGCGTCATCGCCGACTTCGATGTTACCGAGGCCATGCTTCGCTACTTTATCGACAAGGCGTCCGAGAAGCGCTATCCGTGGACTCCGCGTCCGCGTGTTGTCGTCTGCGTTCCCTCCGGTGTCACGTCGGTCGAGAAGCGCGCTGTCTTTGAGGCCACGATCCAGGCCGGTGCCCGCCAGGCCTATCTGATCGAAGAGCCCATGGCGGCTGCCATCGGCGCCGACCTGCCCGTCGAGGAACCCACCGGCTCCATGGTCATCGACATCGGCGGCGGTACCACCGAGGTTGCCGTTATCGCTATGGGCGGCATCGTCGTCTCGCAGTCCATCCGTATTGCCGGCGACGAGTTCGATCAGGCCATCCTCACGCACGTTCGCGATGCCTACAACCTGGCCATCGGCGAGCGTACGGCAGAGGATATCAAGATCAAGGTCGGCTCCGCCGTGCCGCTTAAGGACGAACTCGACGTCGAGGTCAACGGCCGCGACGTGATCACCGGTCTGCCCAAGACCGTGCGCATCGAGAGCGAGGAGATTCGTCGCGCGCTCAACAAGCCGCTCGACGAGATGGCCAAGGCCGTCAAGGACGCACTCGACGCTACGCCTCCCGATCTTGCCTCGGACCTTATGTACTACGGCATTTTGCTGACCGGTGGCGGCGCGCTGCTGCGTGGTCTCGACGTGCGCCTGCGCGATGAGACCGGCGTTTCGGTCAACGTCAGCCCCACGGCGCTCGATAACGTTGTTAACGGCTGTGCCCGCGTGCTCGAGGCCAATGCGTTTGATGGCGGCTTCGTCCAGACCAATGCTTAATTTCCAAAAGGTGGATTCCATTTGGCACGATCTTCGGGTTTCTCCACAAATCTGAATACCAAGCGACAATCAACGGGTATGCGCCCGTTGATTGTTTTCAGCCTGATTTCGGTGTTGCTGCTCACGTTTTATATTCGTGAGGGCGAGACGGGGCCGATTCATGCCGTGCGTTCGGGCGTGACGACGATTACCTCGCCGGTGCGTTTTGTGGGCTCGGCTGTGGCGGCTCCCTTCAATGCGATCGGCAACGTGTTCTCTAACCTTACGGCGTCGCAGGACACGCTTGACGAGCTTAAGAAGCAAAACGAGGAACTGACCTCTAAGGTCGCCGAGCTCTCCGAGGCTCAAAAGACCGCCGAGCGACTGGAGGGTCTGGTCGGCCTGCAGTCGACCTATAACCTCAAATCGACCGCTGCTCGTATCGTTGGTGCCTCCGGCGATGCCTGGACCTCGACCGTCACCATCGATAAGGGTTCTGCCGACGGTCTTACCATCAACATGCCTGTGACGAGTTCTGCCGGTGTCATAGGCCAGATTATTGAGGTCTCGGCCAAGACGTCCACCGTGCGCCTGATTGGCGACGAGAACTCGGGCGTGTCCGCTATGGTGCAGGACACGCGCGCCCAGGGCATGCTGCAGGGTCAGGCTGACGGCACGCTGCGTCTTGAGTACGTGAGCGTCGACTCCGACGTTAAGGTTGGCGACATCATCGTGACCTCTGGCATTGGCGGTGTGTTCCCCAAGGGCCTTCCGCTCGGCACCGTCTCGTCGGTTGAGAAATCGGCAAACGACGTGTACTACACCATTGTGGTGCGCGCTCAGACCACGGCCGAGAACAACGAGGAAGTGCTGGTCATTACCTCGCTGACCGACGAACAGTCGGCCTCGGATGAGGACGTGAACACGGCCAACAGCACGCCGCAGGGAACGTCGCGCGATGCTGCGACCAAGACGAAGGACGAGAGCCCGGATGACAGTTCCGACACGTCCGAGACGACCGATTCCGGCTCGAGCGAATAGGGGGCATGTCCATGGATCTACACGAGCAGGGGATGAGCTCCCGCACGTTTGTAATCGCCGCCATTGTGTGCGTGCTGCTGCAGGCAGGCCTGGCACCGCAGATCTCCATTGCGGGCGGTCGCGTCAACTTTATGATTATCCTGGTGTGCCTAAGCGTGTTCTCGGGCGACCCGAACCGTGCCGTCGTGTGCGGTTTTTGCAGCGGCTTGTTCTATGACCTTTCCGCTGCCGTGCCGGTGGGCGTTATGTCGCTCCTGCTGACCGTGGGTTCTTTTGCCCTGGTGCATAGCGCCGCCGGTCAGACGGGCGGTAGCCCGAGTGCGCGCGGCGTCACCGTGGGCGCCTTCGCGCTCGTCATTAATGTGATCTACAGCATCATCTTGCTGTTTATGGGTTTGGAGACGAGCTTTGTCGTTGCGATCTTCGGCCATGCGCTGCCGTCTTCGATCCTGACGGGTCTGGTTGCCATTCCGTTTTTGATGTCCGGCGTCGTGCCGCAGTCCGGTTATGGATTCTCCGCACGTGGCGGACGCCAGACGGGCATGCGCTTTAAGCCCAAGACCCGTAAGCTCAAATAGGGGAGGCCCGTAGATGTCTTCCCAGATGACGGTTATTATCGCCGGTATCGTGCTGGTTGTGGCCATCGTGGTCGCGCTGGTCATCATGCGTCGCGGCGATTCCCGTTTTACCTACGATACGCAGCATGGAACGGCCCCGCGCGCCACCGAGGGCGAGGGCAATACCGCGGCGACCGCCTTTAAGGGCCGCTTTTCCATCCTCACCACGGGTGTGGGCGCGATGTTTGCGGCGCTTGCCGTCAAGCTGTGGGGCATGCAGATGGTCTCGTCGGACTATTACGAAAAGCAGGCTAATAGCAATCAGACGCGCACCGTTACCACACCCGCTGTGCGCGGCCGCATCCTCGACCGCAATGGCGTGGCGCTTGTCCAGAACCGTCCCTCACTTGCTGTCGTGGCCTACCGCGACCTTGCCGAGGATGAGGTTCTGGTTCGCCATCTTGCCAATGTGCTCGGCATGCCCTACGTGGCGGTTCTGCGCAATATCCAGGACAATTCCGAGGGCGCCCAGAGCCTGCATACCATCGCGACGGACGTCCGTCGCTCCACGGTTGCCTATATTCAGGAGCACGCCGGCGAGTTCCCGGGCGTCAAGATTGCCGAGCGTACCGAGCGCCAGTATCCATATGGCGAGACGGCATGCCATATCTTGGGCTATACCGGCACCATTACCTCCGAGCAGCTCGAGGCCCAGAATAAGAAAACCTCTGGCGATGATGATGCTTCTGCTGGCCGGATTACGTACCAGTCGGGCGATATCGTGGGCCAGGCGGGTGTTGAGAGCTACTACGAAAACCTGCTGCAGGGTATTCGTGGCGAGCAGACCGTCAAGGTCGATGCCTCGGGCAATGTGACCGGTCAGGCCGGCGCCGTGCCCGCCAAGGCCGGCTCCGACATTAAGCTCACGCTCGACCTTAAGATCCAACAGGCCTGTGAGACGGCGCTGGCGAGCGCCATCGAGCTTGCCAAGACCACTGGCTACAGCAATGCCGGCAACGGCGCTGTGGTGTGTCTCGATCCCAACAATGGCGAAATCCTGGGCATGGCGAGCCAGCCCAAGTTCGATCCTTCCGTCTTTATCGGCGGCGTCTCAAATGACGTGTGGACCGAGCTTAATGATGACAAGGGTTCGCACCCGCTGCTCAACCGCGCCATTAGCGGACAGTACATGTCGGCCTCGACCATCAAGCCGCTCTCGGCGCTGGCCGGTCTTGAGTTTGGAACCTACACGTCGGGGCAGACGACCAACTGCACGGGCTATTGGACGGGTCTGGGCAAGTCGTGGGGTAAGTACTGCTGGCTGCATTCCGGCCACGGCACCATGACGCTGCAGTCGGGTATCGCCAACTCTTGCGACCCCGTCTTCTACGACATGGGCAAGGCGTTCTTTTATGACGAGCAACATCCTGAGGGCCTGCAGGAGGTCTTTCGTCGCTGGGGCCTAGGCAAGACCTGCGGTATTGATCTGCCGAGTGAGGGCGCGGGCCGTATTCCCGATGCCGAGTGGAAAGAGTCGTACTTTACCGACGCCTCTGCCGAGGACCGCAAGTGGAATGCCGGCGATATGACCAACATTGCTATCGGCCAGGGCGACATTCTGGTGACGCCCCTGCAGATGGCGTGCGCTTATATGGGTCTTGCCAACGGCGGCAAACAGTACGTGCCTCACGTGTTTTTGTCTGCAGTGTCGCGCGATGGCGACGGCGATGCCTATAAATACAACGGCAAGGGCAAGAAGAAGCGCCTGGAGGCCAAGATCAACAGCGATTCGGATTTGACTCTTGTTCGCAACGGCATGCACGACGTGATTTACACGGCATCGACGTCCCTGGCGGCTCACTTTGGCACCCTGACGCCGCAGGTATACGGCAAGTCGGGCACGGGCGAGAAAAGCGGCGAGGACGAATACGCGTGGTTCTGCGCCTATGCACCGGCCGATGATCCCAAGTATGTCATCGCTACTGTCCTGGAGCAGGGCGGCGGTGGCTCAGATACCGCCATGCATGTCGTGCGCGACGTGCTCGGCGTGATTTATGACGAGCCCGATACCTCTTCGGCCTCGGGCGATTCTTCGGTTCGATAGGAGGTTGCGATGGATTTTTCTCCGGCGGATCTGTTCCGTTCAACCAAGACCGGCTCTCGCAGCAGCCTGGACCGCGTCAACAAGCAACTTTCGGCCTCGCGCGGCACGTTTCGCCAAAAGGTGCATATCGGTGTGCTGCTGGCTACCGTCGCGCTCGTTGCCTATGGCGCCATCATTATTTGGTCGGCGTCACAGTTTAAGGCCGACGCCTCATTCTCGCGCCACCTGCTGGGCATTGGCATTGGCGCGGTGCTTGCGGTGCTGGTGTGGCGTACCGACCTGCGCGGCATCTCCAACTTCTCGACGGCGTTGCTCGTCATCGACCTGATCGTGATCTTCTCGCCCAAGATTCCGGGTCTGTCCTATACAGGCGGTCTGGGCATGACGGGCTGGATCAAGATTCCCGGTATCGGCTTGACATTCCAGCCGGTTGAGCTTGCCAAGCTCATCACCATCTTCTTTATTGCCACGCTTGGCTCGCAGTATAACGGTCGCATCGATACCGTTCGCGACTACGTCAAGCTCTGCGGCATGCTGTCCATTCCGTTTTTGGCCGTCGTTGCCATGGGCGACCTGGGCTCGGGCCTGGTCGTGCTGGTCTCGGGTGCCATCGTCATCTGCATGAGCGGTGCACGCCGCGAATGGGTGCTGTCGACCTTGGCTCTGCTCGTGGGCCTGGTGGCCCTCGTCCTGGCGCTCGATTCGGTCTTTGATTCGTTGCTCGGCCACGATGTGCTCATCAAGCAGTATCAGATGAACCGTCTGACGGTCTTTATCGACCCCGATAATGCCGATTCGGACGATGCCTACAACCTGCAGCAGTCGCTTATCGCCGTTGGCTCGGGCGGCTTCTTTGGTAAGGGCTTGGGCCATGCGACGCAGTCGGCCGGCGGCTTTCTGCCTGAGTTCCACACCGACTTCGTCTTCGCCTTCCTGTCCGAGACCTTTGGCTTTTGCGGTTCCTTTTTGCTCCTGTGCCTCTACGTGCTGTTGATCTTTTCGACGATTCGCGTCGCCTTTAAGTGTGAGTCACTGTTTTTGCGTCTTTCGTGTGTGGGCATCGTTGGCATGTGGGCGTTCCAGACCTTCGAGAACATCGGCATGTGCATCGGCATGATGCCGATTACCGGTATTCCGCTACCGTTTATTAGCTTCGGTTCGTCTTCGATGATGATTCAGCTGCTGACGGTGGGTATCGTACAATCCATATGGCGGCATCGTTCGGGCGCCGCGTAACCGCTGGAGGGGTTTGCTATGAAAATTCCCGTAGATAAGCTGACCCGCGCTTTTAAGATGGGCGCGTCCGTTAAGAAGGATTCCGATACGCCGGTGCGCGTTTCGGTCTATCTGGATTCGTCCGCCTCGCGCTTTCTGGCCGAGACGGTGCGTGACGCCTTTGTGCCGCAGACGACCTCGGGCATTGTGCGCGTCGAGCGTCTGGGGGAGGAGCGAATTGCTCCAAAGACCGATACCGATGTGGTGCTGGTGCTCTCGTGTGGTTCCGACCGCTTGGAGAGTGCCGTGCAGGAGCTCGTGATCGCCGGCGCGCCCGTGTGCGTGCTTGCCGAGTCTGCTGTGGAGGTGCCGTTTATCGAGGAGTCCACGCCCATGCTCGGCGTTGTCGCGGCAACCGATAAGACGTATCTGCTCGAGACGCTTGCCCGCTGGATTCTCGACCGCACCGACAAGGAAACGGCTTTTGCGGCGAACTTTGCCTTCATGCGCATCGCGGCGGCCAATCGTATCATCACCTCGTGCGCGCTCACCAATATGGCGACTGGTGCGCTGGTGTTTTTGCCGGGCGCCGATTATCCCGTTATGGCGCTGGCGCAGGTGGGCATGCTCTTTGAGCTCGCTGCCGTCTTTGGACGCGGCATTAAGCCCGAGCGCGGCTACGAGGTCGCGGGCGTGCTTGCCGGCGGTCTTGTGATCCGCGCGGTCACCCGCGCGCTCGTCAAGCAGACGCCGCATATTGGGTTTGCCGTCAAGGCGCTCACTGCTGCCGCGGGCACCTATGGCATGGGCCGTGCGCTCGTTTCGCTCTGCGAGCGCGATGTTGACTACAGCCGTGCCAACGAGGTAGTCACTGCCACGTTCTCCCGCGTTCGCGATCTGGTGACCACGGTCGCGGGCGCTACCCGTCCTATGGCGTCCTACCAAGACGCATCAGATCTCGCTGCTTAGGGGTTTTCCGTTGCGCGTTCCGTATCAAGACTGTTTTCATTTAATTGAGCCGCTGCTCGCCAAGGTCGAGAAGCCGAGCCGCTATATCGATCACGAGTGGGGCACGCTTTCAAAGGCCGATGCCGACTACCGTTGCTGCCTGATCTATCCGGATGTGTACGAGGTTGGTTTGCCCAACCAGGGCATCGCCATCCTCTACAACATTCTTAACCAGGCCGAGGGCATCTCCTGCGAGCGTGGCTATGTGCCGTGGCCCGATATGGGTGACGCCATGCGCGAGGCGGGTATTCCGCTTCTGTCGCTCGAAGGTGCTGCCCCCGTCGCATCGTTTGATATCGTCGGTCTGCATGTGCCGCACGAGATGGCGGTGACGAACTTCCTCGAGGCTCTCGACCTCGCTGGCATTCCGCTGTTAGCGGCCGACCGAGGCGAAGACGACCCCATCATCATCGCTGGTGGTCCTTCGGTGTACAACCCCGAGCCGTATGCGGCCTTCTTCGATGTTATCCTCATCGGTGAGGGTGAGGAATCGCTGCTCGAGACCTGCCAGCTGCATCGCCGCCTGCGTGACGAAGGAGTCCCGCGTGCGCAGATCGTTGAGCAGCTTGCATCCATTGCCGGCAACTATGTGCCGTCGCTCTATGAGGTTCGTCACGACGAGCCCTGCTCGCCGCATGGCTACACCGTGCCGCGTGAGGGCAAGGATGCTCCGACCGTGGTCTACAAGCGCGTCGTCGAGGATTTCGGCGCCACGAATCCGCTGTCGCAGTCGTGCGTACCCTATGCGCAGCTGGTCCACGACCGCCTGTCTATCGAGATTCTGCGCGGCTGCGCCCGCGGCTGTCGTTTTTGCCAGGCCGGCATGACGTATCGCCCGGTGCGCGAGCGCTCGGCCGACCAGATCGTCTCGTCGGTGATTCAGGGTCTGGAAAAGACCGGCTATGACGAGGTGTCGCTGACCTCGCTCTCTACGACCGACCACTCCTGCATTCGCGACGTGCTCGGCAGGCTCAACCGTCGCCTGGAGGATACGGGTATTCGCGTGTCTATTCCGTCGCAGCGCCTGGATTCGTTTGGTGTGGATATGGCCGAGTCGGTCGCCGGCGAAAAGAAAGGCGGCCTGACGTTCGCGCCCGAGGCCGGCAGCCAGCGCATGCGCGACATCATTAACAAGAACGTGACCGAGGAGGACCTGGACCGTGCGGCCAAGGCGGCCTTCGAGGCCGGCTGGAACCGCATGAAGCTCTACTTCATGATGGGCCTTCCCGGCGAGCGCGACGAGGACATCGTGGCCATCGCCAATCTGGCCGATCATGTGCTGGAGCTCGGTCGTTCCGTAGTGCCCAAGGCTCGTCGCGGCTCGATCTCGGTGTCTATCTCGGTTTCGGTCTTTATCCCCAAGGCTGCCACGCCGTTCCAGTGGTGCCCGCAGCTCGACTACGACGACGTCAAACGTCGCCAGAAGCTGCTTGTCACGAGTGTGCGCAACCGTGCCGTCCGCGTGCATTACCACGATGCCGAGACCTCGCTCATCGAGGCCGCGCTGTCCCGCGCCGGTCGTGACATGACGCCCGTCATCATCGATGCTTGGCGCGCGGGCTCTCGCTTTGACGCCTGGGTAGAGCATTTCTCGCTCGATAACTGGAAGGAGGCTGCTGCCAAAAACGGCATCGACCTCAATGAGCTCGTGCACCTGCCCTACGAGTTGGACTGGCGCCTGCCGTGGGAGCACGTGAGCCCCGGCTGCACGCGCGGCTTCCTCGAGCGCGAGTACCGTCGCTCGCTCGAGGGCGTCACGACTCCCGACTGCACCCGCACGTCGTGCACCGGCTGCGGAATCTGCCCCACGCTCCACGCCAAGAATGTATTGATGGGTGATCGCGCATGAGTGAGCGCCTGACCGACAACCCCACGCTCTTTAGACTTCGTGTTCGCTATGGCAAGCGCGATCGCCTTAAGTACCTGGGCCATCTCGAAGTGATCCATACCATTGAACGCATTGTGCGCCGTGCGGGACTTCCCTATGCCGTCACGCAGGGCTTTTCTCCGCACATGCGCGTGGGCTTCTCTTCGGCGCTACCGGTGGGTACGTCGTCGACCTGCGAGTGGTATGACCTGTTTATGACCGAGTTCGTGGCGCTCGACGAGGCGTTTGGGCGCCTGGCTGCGGCGTCTCCGGCCGATCTGGCACCCATCGAGGCGGCGTACATCGACGTGCGCACGCCGGCGTTGACGGCGCAGCTCACGCGCCTGTCGTATCGCATCGATTTGCACTTGGATCCCGAGGCGCCCGTAAGCGCCGACGAGGTGCGTCGTGCGATCGACACGCTGCGCGCGGACCATGGCATCGACTACGCGCGCGGCAAAAAGAGCAAGCGCTTGGATTTGGATCACACGCTCGTGGGCTATGAGCTCACGGCGGGGGAGCGCCCGGACCATTTAGTGCTCATGCTCGACACCCATGCCGATAACGAGGGCTCCATGCGTCCGGAAATTTTGCTTTCTGCAGCTGATGTTTTGTTGCAGGGCTTGACCCCGGGCGTGGATGCACCTATTGTTTCCACCGGTATGCAAGACCTCGTGACCATCTGCTCCTACGATGTCGAGCGTCAGAATCAAGCATGCGAGGACGACGAGGGCCGACTCGTCAGCCCCATACCTGTGCGAAC
This sequence comes from Collinsella sp. CLA-ER-H3, assembly GCF_040092425.1. Lineage (NCBI taxonomy): Bacteria > Bacillati > Actinomycetota > Coriobacteriia > Coriobacteriales > Coriobacteriaceae > Collinsella > Collinsella sp. CLA-ER-H3. The sequence continues at coordinate 101,808 of NZ_JBBNLP010000008.1, read as the reverse complement.
TTGTGGATTTGCTCCACATACTCGTTGACGGGGGTATTTTCGCCTGCTACTATATTCGGCTGTTGCACTAACTGATGCATGAAGGGCAAGTAAACATGTACGCAATCGTTAACACGGGCGGCAAGCAGTACAAGGTCGCCACCGACGATGTCATCACCGTCGAGAAGATCGAGGGCAATGAGGGCGACAAGGTCACCCTGCCGGTCATCTTCCTCAACGATGGTAAGAAGATCGTCACCGATCCCGACAAGCTGGCCAAGGCCAAGGTTACCGCTCAGATCGTTGAGCAGTTCAAGGGCGAGAAGCAGCTGGTCTTCAAGTTCCACAAGCGTAAGCGCTATCGTCGTCTGAAGGGTCACCGTCAGCAGCTCACCAAGCTGAAGATCGTGAAGGTCCAGGCTACGTCCCGCGCCAAGAAGGCTGTCAAGGCAGAGGCCGAGGCTGTTGCCGAGGCTCCCGTCGCCGAGTAGATTACACTCGTAACGAAAGAGTAGGTATACACAATGGCACACAAAAAAGGACTCGGTTCCTCCCGTAATGGCCGTGACTCCCGCGGTCAGCGCCTTGGCACGAAGCGCTATGCCGGCCAGACGGTAACCACGGGCACGATTCTCGTCCGTCAGCACGGCACTCACATCCACCCGGGTGAGAACGTTGGCCGTGGCAAGGACGACACGCTGTTCGCGCTGGTCGACGGTACCGTTGAGTTCCACAAGGGTATCAAGCACAGGGTCAGCGTACGCCCGCTCGCGAACGCGTAATTCACCCTTCATAGAGCACATATGTGGGAGGCACTTGAGTTTTAGGATTCAAGGGTCTCCCTCTTTTTGTAGGAGGCGATTCTGTTGTCACAGTTCACCGATATCAGCCGCATTAACGTGTGCGGCGGCGACGGCGGAGCCGGATGCATGTCGTTTAGGCGCGAGGCATTTGTCCCCAAGGGCGGCCCCGATGGCGGCGACGGCGGTCGTGGCGGCAATGTCGTCATCCAGGCCGATGCTCAGCTGTCTTCGTTGATCGATTACCGCTTTAAGCATCACTTCCGCGCCGAACGCGGCACGCATGGGCAGGGTGCCCATCGTAACGGTAAGAGCGGCGAGGACCTGATCCTGAAGGTTCCCATGGGCACCGTGGTGCGTGAGCTCGACCCCGAGACGCAGACCCCGATGTTCGAGATTGCCGATCTGGTGCACGATGGCGAGCGCGTTGTCGTGGCGCCCGGCGGTGTCGGTGGCCTGGGCAACACGCACTTTGTGACGTCGGTGCGCCGCGCGCCCGCGTTCGCTCAGCTGGGCGAACCGGCCGAGGAGCACTGGATTGAGCTTGAGATGAAGCTTATGGCCGATGCCGCACTCGTGGGCTTCCCCTCAGTGGGCAAGTCCTCGCTCATCGCGCGCATGAGTGCCGCCCGACCCAAGATCGCCGACTATCCGTTTACAACGCTCGTGCCGAACCTCGGCATGGTGCGTGCCGGTGAGTATTCTTACGTCGTTGCCGACGTTCCTGGTTTGATCGAGGGCGCGAGCGAGGGCAAGGGCCTGGGCCACCAGTTCCTGCGCCACATCGAGCGTACGGCGCTCATCATGCACGTCGTCGACATGACGGGCGGTTTTGAGGATCGCGACCCGGTCGAGGATTATCGCATCATCAACCGTGAGCTCGAGCAGTATGGCGCCGAGCTTTCAGAGCGTCCGCAGATCGTCGTCGCCAACAAGTGCGATGCGCCGGGCACGGCCGACAAGATTGCCGACCTCAAGCGCGCCGCGCTCGACGATGGACACATGTTCTTTGCCGTGTCCGCCGTGACGGGCGCCGGCCTCAACACGCTGATGCTTGCCGTGGGCGAGCAGGTGGCTAAGCTGCGCGCCGAGCTGGCGGTCTCCGATGAGCCGGTCGATCTGCGCGACGAGGAGTGGGAGCGCCGCCGTCTGCAGCGCGAGAAGCGTTTCCGCATTGTCCAGGAAGAGCCCGGTGCCTTCCGTGTGATTGGTCGCGCGATTGAGCGCATGGTCATCCAGACCGACTGGGAAAACGAGGAAGCTGTCATCTACCTGCAGCATAAGTTTGCGCGCATGGGTGTCGACGATGCGCTCGAGAAGGCCGGCTGCCGTGCGGGCGACGAGGTCCGCATTTGCCAGCGCGCCTTTGACTTTGAGGGCGCTGAGGACTTCTCGGAGTACGAGGAGCTCGAGGACGCTGGCGAGGACGTTGCCGTTGAGGCCCTTGACGTGGCCGATGCTCCGGATGAGGGCGTCGAGGTTGTCGATGCGGCGGATGCCGCGGACGATGCCGAGACCTCGGAGGGCGAGTAAGCCATGTCGCTGCGCGGTGGAATCGGTTTGCCCGAGCTGCCCATAAAAGAGGGCAAGGAGTTTCGGCTTGGCATTATGGGCGGCACCTTCGACCCGATTCATTACGGGCACTTGGTGACTGCCGAGCAGGCGCGCGAGTCGCTCGACTTGGACGCTGTGCTCTTTATGCCGGCCGGCTCTCCTGCCTTTAAACTCGACAAACCGGTGACGCCTGCCGAGGACCGTTATGCCATGACGGTTCTCGCCACCGCCGCGAATCCGGCTTTTTTGGCGAGCCGTTTCGAGATCGACCGTCCGGGCGTGACCTATACTGCCGATACGCTTCATGCCCTTCGCGACTTTTACCCGCCGCAGGTAAAGCTCTACTTTATTACGGGTGCCGACGCGATTATCGATATTGTGACCTGGCATGATGCCGAGCGAATTGCTGAGCTTGCTACCTTTATTGCGGCGACGCGACCGGGTTTTGATATCGATACGGCGCGTGCCCGAATCAAAGAGTCGGGGCTGCCGTTCGATGTGCGCTATATTCAGATTCCGGCGCTGGCGATCAGCTCGACGAACATTCGTAAGCGAGTTGCCCGCGGCATGAGCGTGCGCTATCTTACGAGCGAGTCTGTGCTCGGCTACATTCGCAAGCGCAGTTTGTATGTCGATCTGGGTCAAGAAGATTTTGAGTGATGGGGGCTACGTTGTCGGTAGAGGATCAGTTTGAGGGCGATGAGCGCGCGCTGCTCAAGCGCATTCAAGAGCTGCTCGATGTTCGCATGAAGGATAAGCGCAAGCGCTATGTGCATTCGCTGGGTGTTGCCGAGACCGCACTTCATCTGGCCGAGGTCTACGGCGTTGACCGCTTTGATGCCGCTGCCGCCGGCTTAATTCACGACTGGGACAAGGTGCTTTCCGATGACGAGCTCGTGGCCCGCGCGCTTCACTATGGCATCAAGGTTGCCGGCTCTCCTTCCGCCGCGACGCCGCTTTTGCATGGCCCTGTTGCCGCCTATGAGCTTCCGCAGCTTTTTCCCGAGCTGTCACCGGCCGTTTTCCAGGCTGTCGACCGTCACACCGTGGGTGCCTGCGACATGACGCCGCTCGATATGGTGGTCTTTGTGGCAGATGCCATCGAGCCCAACCGCCACGGCGACTATGCCCTTGCGCTGCGCAAGATGGTGGGGAAGTCCTCGCTCGACGAGTTGTTCTTCTCCTGTTTTGCGCAGGGTCTGGTCTATGTGATCCAGTCCGGGCGCTATCTTTATCCCACGGCTATTACGATTTACAACCATTACGCCCAGCTGCGCTAGCTCGGGTGTGTCTAGAAAGAGGTATTCCATGGCCGACGAGACCATGACTGACGAGCAGATTCTTGAAGGTGTGGAGCACAAGAGTTTCGTTGCCACGTCCGACCGCACCGCCGCCTCGCTGTCCGCGAGCGGTGTCGCCGCCGAGGATGTCGCCCGCGCCGCCGCGCAGGCCGCCTACGACAAGAAGGGCGAGGACGTGCAGGTGCTCGACCTGACCGAGCTTTCCGACGTGTGCGACTACTTTGTGCTTGCCACCGGTACCAACAACCGCCAGGTCGATTCGATCGTCGACGAGATCGAGGAGAAGGTCGCCGAGGCTTGCGGCGAGCATCCGTTCTCCATCGAGGGCCGCGAGCAGAAGACCTGGATGCTCATGGACTACGGCTCGGTTGTCGTCCACGTCTTCACTCCCGAAGCCCGCGACTTCTACCGCCTAGAAAAGCTCTGGGGTGACGCCCCCCAGCTCCCCCTCAATCTCCTCTAGTAGCTCATTTGATACGGGGCTTTTTAGCTAGCTTCGCGCATTTCGCCGGGCAGTTGCGGTTTTCCGCACCTGCCCGGCTTTCTTTTTGCCTAAAGGCGGTTAATCGTTGAAGCGGGATTGGCGGCCGAAAGATAGGGCGGTGTCGCCGAACTTGTCTCGGACGGCGTCGATGGCGACCGAGAGGTCGCGACGGTCGCTTGATTGGGCTCCGCGGTCATCGACTTCGCAGAACAGGTCGGTCTGGATGCCGCCTTGGTGGTCGAAGTCGCTCATGCCGATGCCCGCTAAGCGAACATGCATCCCTTCCTGCCAGATGTTGTCGAGCAGCTCGAGCGCCACTGCCACAAAGATGTTCTCATCGTCGGTCGGATGCGGCAGCCGGCGCTGTGCCGTACGCCCGCTTCCATACGAATACTTAAGCTTGAGCGTTACCGTGCCGCCCGTCAGTCCCTGACGGCGCAGGCGGCGTCCAACTGACTCGCCCAACAGTGCAATCGCCGCTTCGATGTCTCCGCGCTCAGTTAAATCTTTCGCAAAGGTGCGTTCATTGCTGACCGACTTGATCTTGCGCTCTTCATCGAGACTCGTGACTTCGGAGATTTCAAGTCCCAGCGCACGCTGACGCATACGTTCGCCGTTGACGCCAAAAATAGAGGCCAAGGTGGATTCCGGCGCGCGTGACAGCTCGCCGAGCGTGTAGATGCGCATACGGCGCAGTCGCTCCTCGGCCGAGCGCCCGATGCCGCTCATGGCAGACACTGGTAGCGCGGCCAAAAAGCGCTGTTCCGTCCCGGGGCGCACGATGGTCAGCCCAAACGGCTTATCCCGCTCGCTTGCGATCTTTGCGACCGTCTTGTTGCAGCCCACGCCAATGGAGCAGGTCACTCCCAGCGCTGCCACGCGGTCGCTTATACGCCGCGCAACCAGCAGCGGGTCTTCGGGCGCAAAGCGACCCGGTGTGATATCGATAAAGGCTTCGTCGATGGATACGCGCTCCACGCGCGGCGTCTCGTCGGCGAGAATCGCCATGACCTGCGCGCTCACCTCGCGGTAGCGATCAAAATGCCCATGCGTCCAAATGGCCTGCGGGCACAGGCGCCGTGCCTCGGCCGAGGCCATGGCAGAGTGCACGCCAAAGCGACGCGCCTCATACGAACACGTGGACACGACGCCACGCGAATCGGCGTCTCCGCCCACGATGAGCGGCTTGCCGCGCCACTCGGGATGATCGAGCATCTCCACGCTCGCAAAAAACGCATCAAGGTCCATCAGACCCACCGCCGGGCCCGTCCAGGGAGGCGGTGTGACGCCCATGGCATCCTCATAACCGTATGTATGTTCGCGTCTTTCCATGTCATGAGTATACCGCGCAGCTCATGTGGGGTGCGTGTATGTGCTTGCAAATCCCGAATTCTTGTCTAAGATATGGATTTGCCCTCGACTACACCGAAGAAGTTGGTCTCACGGACTTCACCTGCCCGCGTCGATGGCGTATTATGTTCAACTGTTTGTTTGTAGTTGCAGCCTAAAGCTGCTTGGTTGGAGGAGTTTCCTTTGGCAGTCAAGATTCGCCTTGCTCGTCACGGCGCTAAGAAGCGTCCGTACTACCGTGTCGTCGTCGCCGATTCCCGCGCCCCGCGTGACGGTCGTATCATCGAGGAGGTTGGCCGCTACAACCCGATGACCGCCCCCAAGACCATCAACCTCGACCTCGAGAAGATCGCCGACTGGCAGTCCAAGGGTGCTCAGCTCACCGACGCCGTCGCCGCTCTGGTCAAGGCCGCCAACGAGGGCGAGAAGACCGAGACCGTCGTCAAGAAGTCCAAGAAGCAGCTCGCCAAAGAGGCCGAGGCCGCTAAGGCTGCCGCTGAGACCGCTGAGGGCGCCGAGGAGTAAATCGTGCCTGAGGTTGACGCTGCACAGCTCGAGGGTGAGGCAATGCTCTCAGATCGCATCGCCGATCTCGTCGAATATCTCGTTGTTCAGATCGTCGACGACCCGGATTCCGTGAGCCTTGAGGTCATCGATGGTGATGACGCCTCTACGATTGAGGTTTCGGTCGCCGAGGATGACGTCGCTAAGGTCATCGGCCGTCGTGGCCGTACCATCAAGGCCATTCGCACGCTCGCCCGTGCACTGGCCGCTCGCCTCGACACTGCTGTCGAGGTAGAGGTTCTGGGCTAGGACCTTGAGGTCCCAGTACAAAAACATCGCCCGTGTGGTCAAGCCGCACGGAAGGAAGGGGGAGGTCCTCGCGCAGCCGCTGCGGGGGCTTCCTTCTGTATTAGAGCCGGGCATGCGCGTCGCCCTGACGCCGCCGGCGCTCAAGCGCGACCGCTTTTGCACGGTCGTGTCCGTCACCGATACGGGCGATGGCGATCTGGTCTCGTTTGAGGGCATTGACGACTTGACGGCCGCCGAGGGCATCACGGGATGCTATGTGCTGGCAAATCGTGACGATTTTGAGCTCGATTCGCTCGACGCTGCCTATACCGACCTGATGGGTCGCGAGGTGGTCGACGAGCGCTTCGGTTCGCTCGGCACGATCGTCGAGATCATGTCGACGCCCGCGAACGATGTTTGGGTTGTCGAGGGCGATCGGTACGGCGAGGTACTGATTCCCGTGATCGAGCAGGTTGTGCTCGATCTTCCCGACAAAGGAACAATTTCCGTCCACGTTATGGACGGCCTGATCGATATGGACAAGTAGGGAGGACAACATGCTGATCGAGACCCTTTCGGTCTTTCCCGAGATGTTTGAGCCCGTCATGTCCACATCGATTTTGGGCCGCGCCCGCAAGGCCGGCCTTTTTGATTTTAAGGCGTATAACCTGCGCGACTGGACGCACGACCGCCATCGTACCGTCGATGACGAGCCGTACGGCGGCGGGCAGGGCATGCTCATGAAGGTCGAGCCTATCGCAGAGGCCATCGAGGCCATTAGCGCAGAGGGTCCGAAGCCGACGGTGGTGTTCTTTACCCCCTGTGGCGAACCTTTTACGCAGCATGTGGCCGAGCGTCTGCTCAAAAGCGAGCGCCTGCTGTTTGTGTGCAGCCGATACGAGGGTGTCGACGAGCGCGCATATGCGTATGCCGATGAACGTCTGTCGATCGGCGACTATGTGCTCACGGGCGGCGAGCTGCCCGCGATGGTCGTTGCCGACGCCGTCGTACGCCTCATCCCCGGCGCCCTTGGTGACGAGATGAGCAACGTGGACGAGTCGTTCTCGACCGCCGAGGACGGAGGCCTGCTCGAGTACGCGCAGTACACCCGTCCCGCCGAGTTCAACGGCGAGGGCGTTCCTCCGGTGCTCGTGAGCGGCGATCACGCCAAGGTCGATGCCTGGCGCCGCAAGAATGCCATCGAGCGCACCTGTCGCTGGCGTCCCGACCTGATCGAGGCTGCGCGGCTCACGCCCGAGGAGCGCGCTTACGCGCAGGAGATCCTTGACGCTTCGTATTCGCAGAGCGAGGAGTGAGTATGGTTCCTACGCAACATTCCGCGTTGAGGGGCGCTTTTGAGTGGATCGCGGTCATCGCGATCGCGCTTGTGGCCACCTTCCTGATCCGCACCTTTGTGGTCGAGCCCTTTGTGGTGCCCACCGGCTCTATGGAGGACACAATCGAGATTGGCGACCAGATCCTGGCGCAAAAGGTGAGCCTCGAGCTCGGTCAGCCCGTCAAGCAGGGCGATATCGTGGTGTTTCACAACCCCGATGGCACCTCCGAGCATGATGTTCTTGTCAAGCGCGTTATTGCCACGGCCGGCCAGACGGTCGACCTGCAGGATGGCAAGGTGGTCGTTGACGGCCAAGCGCTCGACGAGGACTATACGACGGGCATGAGCTGGCCACTTTCGGTCCAAGCGCCCGGCGCTCAGGTAAGCTATCCCTACACCGTTCCCGACGGGTGCGTGTGGGTGATGGGCGACAACCGCGAAAACTCTGCCGACTCACGCTACTTTGGTCCCGTCGATCGCTCTGATTTGATCGCTGTGGCGCTTGTGCGCTACTGGCCGCTCAACCGCATCGGCGCTATCGACTAAAAACCGCTATAGTACAGTACCTAACCGTGTAATCGTTTCGACGAGGGGATATTAGAGGCATGAACGCTTCATCGCTTTCCTTCCAAGACATCATCCTGCGCCTCCAGCAGTACTGGGGCGAGCAGGGCTGCGTCATTATGCAGCCCTATGACTCCGAGGTCGGTGCCGGTACCTTCCATACCGCGACCACGCTGCGCTCGCTCGGTCCCGCCGAGTGGCGCACCTGCTATGCGCAGCCTTGCCGCCGTCCCGCCGACGGCCGCTACGGCGAGAACCCCAACCGCATGCAGCACTACTATCAGTTCCAGGTGCTCATCAAGCCCTCGCCGGTCAACGCCCAGGAGCTCTACCTGGGTTCGCTGGCCGCCATTGGCCTGGACCCCAACGACCATGACGTCCGCTTTGTCGAGGACGACTGGGAGAGTCCGACGCTCGGCGCCTGGGGTCTTGGCTGGGAGGTCTGGCTCAACGGCATGGAGGTCACGCAGTTTACGTACTTCCAGCAGGTGGGCGGCATCGAGGTCGACCCCGTGCCTGTCGAGATCACCTATGGCCTGGAGCGTATCGCCATGTATGCGCAGGGCGTCAACTCCGTCTACGACCTGGTGTGGAGCTACCTGCCCGACGGCACGCCCATGACCTATGGCGACGTGTTCCTCGAGAACGAGCGCGAGTTCAGTGCCTATAACTTTGAGGTCGCCAACGTCGAGATGATGCGTCAGAAGTTTGACGACTACGAGGCCGAGTGCCATTCCTGCCTGGAGCGAAAGCTGCCGCTGCCGGCGTACGACTGCGTTATGAAGTGCAGCCACGCCTTCAACCTGCTCGATGCCCGCGGTGCCCTATCCGCGGTCGAGCGTGCCAACTACATCCTGCGCGTCCGCGCCGTCGCCAAGGCGTGCTGCGAGGCCTACATGGCCGAGGTCGCCGGAGTCAACGAGAATGCCGACCAGGAAGGCGAGGTGGCGTAAGCCATGGCAGACGCTAAGGATTTCCTGTTTGAGATCGGTACGGAGGAAATGCCCTCCGCACCGCTGAACAATGCCGTCAAGCAGCTTGGCACCATGATCGCCAAGGGCCTCGACGAGGCCGGTCTGGCCCACGGCGAGGTCCGCGTGATCTCGAGCCCACGTCGTCTGGCTGCGCTCGTGGCCGACGTCGCCACCGCGACCGATGAGGTTCACGAGGTCAAGCGTGGCCCCGCGGCCAACATTGCCTTCGACGCTGACGGTAACGCCACCAAGGCCGCCCAGGGCTTTGCCCGCAAGTGCGGTGTGGCTGCCGAGGACCTGGTCCGTCGCGAGGACACTGACGGTCGCGAGTATGTGTTCGCCGAGAAGAATATTCCCTCCGCACCGGCAACCCCGATTCTGACCGCTCTGTGCGAGAAGACTATTGCCGGCCTGCAGTGGCCCAACTACCGCAGCCAGCGCTGGGGCCACGAGCACGCGACCTTTGTTCGTCCGGTCCGTTGGATCTGCTGCCTTTTGGGCGAGGATGTTGTGCCTGTGTCGTTTGCCGACGTGACGAGCGGCAACACCACGCGTGGTCATCGCGTACTTGGCCCTGGTGACCATGTGGTTGCCAGCCCCGCCGTCTACGAGCAGGTGCTCGAGGACGCCGGCGTGCTTTCTGCCGAGCGTCGTCGTGAGGCCATCCTCGCCGGTATCGCCGAGGTCGAGGCTGCCCGCCCCGGCTGCCATGTCGATACGCCCAAGAAGGTCTTCGAGGAGGTTATCAACCTCTGCGAGTGGCCGACGGTGCTCGTCGGTACCTTCGATGAGGAGTTCCTCAAGGTCCCGCACGAGATCATCTGCGAGTCCATGCTCACCAACCAGCGCTACTTCCCGATCTATGACGGCGAGGGCAAGCTCACGCGTGAGTTCGTGGTCGTCTCCAACAGCAAGCCCGAGAACGCCGAGCGCGTGATCGACGGCAACGAGCGCGTCGTGCGCGCCCGTCTGGACGACGCAAAGTTCTTCTACGAGGAGGACCTGAAGATCTCCCTCGACGAATTCCGTGAGCGTCTGGCCAAGGTTGCCTTCCAGGAGAAGCTCGGTAGCGTGCTCGCCAAGTCCGAGCGCATCGAGCAGCTCGCGCTCGCTATCGCCCGCGAGGCTCATCTGGGCGCCCATCTTGCCGCCGACGCTGCTCGCGCCGCGCACCTGTGCAAGGCAGACCTGGTGTCCAACGCCGTCGTCGAGTTCACGAGCCAGCAGGGCGTGATGGGCGGTTATTACGCGACCGCGATGGGGGAGAACGACGAGGTCGCCCACGCCATTCGCGATCATTATCGTCCCCGCTTTGCCGGTGACGAGCTGCCCGAGGGCACCGCTGGCTGCATCGTGGCCTGCGCCGACAAGCTCGATACCATCGCCGGTATCTTTGCCATCGGCGAGCCCCCGACCGGCTCCTCCGACCCCTACGCGCTGCGTCGTGCCGCTATCGGCATCATCAACATCCTGCGCGACCGTCTGCCGATCGACCCCACGTCGCTCATCGACTTCGCCCTCGAGCTTTACAGTGAGCAGGGCATTGAGTTCGACGCCGCCGAGGTCGCCCAGCAGGTTCGCGACTTCTTCCATGGCCGCCTTGTGAGCATGGCCCGCGACGAAAAGATCCCGGCCGATACCGTTGCCGCCGTCTCCGCGGTGCACATCATCGCCCCGTCCGTCTTCTTCGCCCGCTGCGCCGCGCTCGACGAGGCCCGCAAGAACGATGCCGAGACCTTCGACAACCTGGCTACCGCCTATGCCCGCGCCGCGCACATCTCCAAGCCCGAGCTGGGTGCGGAGTACGACCGCAGCCTGATGGGCGAGGCCGAGCTCGCGCTCGCCGACGCCTCCGAGGCCGCTCAGACCGCTGTTGATGCCGCCCTTGCTGCCGAGGATTACCCGGCCGCATTTGCCGCCCTTGCAGCTCTGCGTGCCCCCATCGACCGCTTCTTCGACGAGGTTATGGTCATGGACAAGGACGAGCAGCTCCGCGATAATCGCCTTAAGCTGCTCAACCGCTTCGAGGCCGTTTTCTCCGGCATCGCCAACATCGGTGAGCTTGCCCGCAAAAAGTAAGCCAGCCTGCGCGTAAGCGCAAAAGGAGCCCCGCATGGATTGCCCGGTCGCCGTTCGTCCCACCGTTATCGTTATCTCCGACTCGCTCGGCGATACCGCTTGTGAGGTGGTGCTTGCGGCGTCCGGGCAATTTGATGAAGGGGCTTTTCGCGTTTTGCGCCTGCCCAAGGTGGCCTCCGTGGAGCAGGTCAAGTCATTTGTGGGGCCGCGCGTCGATGCCGACCATCGCGATATCGCCGTGTTCCACACCATTGTCGATCCGGCCCTTCGTGCTCGTGTGCTCGACTACTTGGGCATGCTGCACATTCGCTCGGTCGACCTGATCGGTCCGACGCTCGCCGTGCTGTCGTCGCTCGTCGGCGTGCCGCCCAAGGGCGTTGCGGGCGTGATTCACAAGACCGATGACCGCTATTTCCATCGTATCGAGGCCATGGAGTATTTCGTTGAGCACGATGACGGGCGCGGTTGCGACGATCTGTCGGGTGCCGATATCGTGCTACTGGGCGTATCGCGCACGTCCAAGACGCCGCTGTCGATGTATTTGGCCTATCAAGGTTACAAGGTTGCCAATGTTCCGTTGGCCCATGGCATGGAGCCGCCGAAGTCGATTTACGAGGTCGACCCGATGCGCCTGTTCGGCCTGATTTCGACCGTCGATGTGATTTCCGAAATTCGCGATAGCCGCTTGGGCGATGACTACGCCCGTGCCGTTGCCGGCTCCTATGCCGAGCCCGAGAGCGTGCGCAGCGAGCTCGAGGAAGCTCGTGCCCTCATGAAGCGCCTAGGCTGCTTTGTGGTGCGTACCGACGGCAAGGCCATCGAGGAAAGCGCTGCCGAGATCATTAGCCACTTGGAGGAAATCCAAGAAGCTCGCGCCCGCCGAGCCACCCGCCGCGCCTAATATTAGTAGCATTTTGATAAAGCGATTTAGCAAAAACATCGCATCTGACCTGCTTTTTTATTGTGTTGGTATCTTCATAAGGTAACCAACTTTACCTACCGTTTACCGCCAGTTTTAGCACGTTTACCAAACCGCGTATCCTCTGCTCAAGCCCGTTCAAATCCGGCCGTATAGTTCCCTCACGGCCCGCATCCGGCGGGTCGATTCGTTACCACGGTCGTGCGCGTAAGCGCATGGAAGGGGAAGTATCGTGAGCGATTGCAAGAGGGTTTACCGTTTTGGAACCGACGCCCAGGGCACCTGTGTCACTGAGGGCGACAAGTCCATGAACTTCGTGCTTGGCGGCAAGGGCGCAAACCTTGCCGAGATGAGCCGCATCGGCCTGCCGGTTCCCGGTGGCTTTACCATTACCTGCCAGACTTGCGTCGAGTACTCCGGTGCCGGCAACGTCTGGCCCGAAGGCGCACTCGATGAGATCGTTGCCGCCGAGGCCGACCTCGAGGCCCGCTGTGGCAAGAAGCTCGGTGACGACAATGATCCGCTGCTCGTGTCGGTTCGCTCGGGCGCTCCATTTTCCATGCCCGGTATGATGGACACGGTCCTCAACTTGGGCCTCAACGACGACTCCGTTCAGGGGCTCATCGCCCAGACGCAAAATCCGCGTTTTGCCTGGGATAGCTACCGCCGCTTTATCCAGATGTTCTCCAACGTCGTTATGGGTGTTGATGCCGACCTGTTCGAGAACGCCCTGACCCAGGCCCGCCTGGTCGCCGGTGTTCGCGTCGATTCCGAGCTTTCGGCCGAGGACCTTCAGGAGCTTGTCGAGACCTTCAAGGGCATCTTCTCTGATAACGTCGAGGCCGCCCTGTATCCCGAGCTCGAGGTCACCGGCGGCAAGCCCGTCTTCCCGCATGATCCGGAGCTCCAGTTGCGCCTTGCCATCCAGGCCGTCTTTGGCAGCTGGATGAACGAGCGCGCCTGCATCTACCGCAAACAGCACGGCATCTCCGACGAGCTCGGTACTGCCGTCAACGTCCAGGCTATGGCTTTTGGCAACAAGGGTGAGACCTCCGCGACCGGCGTCGCCTTTACGCGCAACCCGGCCGACGGCACTAAGGAGTTCTACGGCGACTTTCTGGTCAACGCCCAGGGCGAGGATGTCGTCGCCGGCATCCGCAATACCGAGCCCATCGCCGACCTCAAGACCACCCCGGGCCTCGAGTCCGCAGGCGAGGAGCTCGAGCGCGTGTTCCTGACGCTCGAGGATCACTATCGCGACATGTGCGACATCGAGTTCACCATCGAGCAGGGTAAGCTCTGGATGCTCCAGACTCGCGTGGGCAAGCGCACTGCCACCGCCGCCCTGCGCATCGCCATCGAAATGGTCGAGGAGGGCCTGATCACTCGCGAGGAGGCCGTGAGCCGCATCGATCCCGCGCAGCTCGACCAGCTTCTGCACCCGCAGTTTGACGCCTCCAAGAAGTACGAGGCGCTGGCCAGCGGTCTTAACGCCAGCCCCGGTGCCGCCGTGGGCGAGGTCGTGTTCTCGAGCGATGACGCCGTCGCGCGCGCCAACGAGGGTCACAAGGTCATTCTGGTTCGTTGGGAGACCAACCCCGATGACCTGAAGGGCATGGTCGCCGCCGAGGGCATCCTGACCAGTCACGGTGGCAAGACGAGCCATGCCGCCGTTATCGCCCGCGGCATGGGTACGCCCTGCGTCTGCGGCGTTGAACGCTTCCACATCGACGCCGCCGAGAAGGTCGTGCACATCGAGGGCAGTGACCGCGTGCTGCATGAGGGCGACATCATCTCCATCGACGGTACTCAGGGCATCGTCGTCGACGGCGCCGTTGATCTGGTTTCGGCTGAGCTCACCGGCGACCTGGACACCATCCTGTCCTGGGCCGACGAGATTCGTCTGGACGAGACCGATGGCCACGCCAACCACGTGCGCGTCAACGCCGACAACCCTGAGGACGCTGAGCTCGCCCTCGAGTTTGGTGCCGAGGCCATCGGCCTGTGCCGCACCGAGCACATGTTCCTGGGCGACCGTAAGAACATCATCCAGAGCTTTTTCCTGTCTGACGATGAGACCGTGAAGCAGCAGGCCCTGGCCGACCTGCTCAAGGTTCAGACCGAGGACTTCCTGGCGATGTTCAAGACTATGTCCGGTCGCGACGTGGTCGTTCGCCTGCTCGATCCGCCGCTTCATGAGTTCCTGGATAATCCTCGCGAGCTCGAGGTCGCCATCACCAAGAAGGAAGCCGCTGGCGCCAGCGAGGAAGAGCTTGCCGTCCTGCGCACCCGCCTGCGTCGTATCGACGGCATGGTCGAGTCGAACCCCATGCTCGGCCTACGCGGCGTGCGCCTGTCTGTCGTCTTTAGCGATCTGCCGCTCATGCAGGTTCGCGCCGTCGCCACGGCTGCTGCCCGCCTCATCAAGGAAGGCGTCGACCCGCGCCCCGAGATCATGGTTCCGCTCGTTTCCATCACGGCGGAGCATGTCCAGACCCGCGAGGTTATCGAGCGCGTGATCGCAGAGGTTTCCGACGAAGAGGGCGTCGAGCTCAATATTCCCGTGGGCACGATGCTCGAGCTGCCGCGTGCCTGCATGGTCGCCGACGAGATCGCCCATTACGCAGACTTCTTCTGCTTTGGCACCAACGACCTCACCCAGACGACCTTCGGTTTCTCGCGTGACGACGCCGAGGCTAAGTTCATCCCGCTGTATATGCATAAGAAGATCTTGGAGGACAATCCTTTCGAGACCATCGACACGGCGGTACTCGAACTGGTGCGCTTGGCCGTCGAGAAGGGCCGCGCCACCAACCCCGACATGCACTTTGGCGTGTGCGGTGAGCACGGTGGCGACCCCAAGTCCATCAAGGGCCTGTTTAACGTGGCCGACGTGGACTACGTGTCCTGCTCGCCCTACCGCGTGCCCCTCGCACGCCTGGCTGCCGCTCAGGCCAAGCTCGAGGCCAAGCGTTCCGCCTAACGTTTTGGGTTTAGACGCCTAGCGTTGTCCCCTTCATGCCGCCCGTCTCATTCGTGAGACGGGCGGTTATCATGTGCGGGTTTTGTCTTTTTGTCTGCGTAAAAAATTGTTCTTGCAGCAGAAACCCGCGCGTGTATACTCGAATACGTTTGTTCAACTACGTGCCGGCCAAGGTGGTACGGCACCTCTAGAAGAGTAAGGAATTGCACATGGATTACATCCGCGCAATCGAGCGTCAGCAGATCCGCGAGGACATTCCTCAGGTTCGCGTCGCCGACAACGTCAAGGTTCACTACCGCATTAAGGAAGGCGACCGCGAGCGCATCCAGGTCTTCCAGGGCGACGTCATCCGCATGGCCGGCGCCGGTGCCCGCGAGACCTTCACCGTCCGCAAGATGTCCTTCGGTGTCGGTGTTGAGCGTACCTTCCCGCTTCACAGCCCCAAGATCGCCAAGCTCGAGGTCGTTCGTCATGGTCGCGTCCGTCGCGCCAAGCTGTACTACCTCCGCGACAAGGTGGGCAAGGCTGCTCGCATCCCCGAGAAGCGCTAAGAAGATCGCAGCGTCTGTCCACTCGTTTGGACACAAGGGTCACCTTCGGGTGGCCCTTCTTTTTATCTGATTTGCATGCAAGGAGGGCCTGGTATGGCCAATATGACGAGCTCGGTTTCGGCATCGCAGGTTGCCGGAGAGCTGGCGAGCGCAACGTTTGAGGAGATCCCCGCCCTCGTGGAGCATTATCGCGAGGACCCGCGCCAGCAGGTGATCAAGGCTTGCGAGCGTGCTCTTAAGCGCCATGCCAAGGAACTTGCCGAGCGCGAGCGCGTCAATGACATGTACGAGCTTATGCATGAGCTTGGCGGCGATGGGGTGGTCGTTGGTGTCGACGAGGTGGGTCGCGGATCGGTGGCCGGTCCTTTGACGGTATGCGCTGTCTGCCTTCCTATGGAGCCGCGCGTCTGGGGCATCAACGATTCCAAAAAGCTCACGCCGGCGCGCCGCGAGTTGCTCTCAGTGAAGATTGCCGAGGTGGCGACGGCGATCGGTTTTTGCCATATCGCGCCTAAGGATATCGATGAGATGGGCATGGCCCGTGCTATCCGTACCGCCGTTGCGGGCGCCGTGGCCGATACGGGGCTCGAGCCCGATTGCGTGCTTATGGATGGCAACCCCTTGGGCGCCGTTCCTAACGAGCGCGATGTGGTGAAGGGCGATGCCAAGATCGCCTGCATCGCCGCGGCGTCCATCATGGCCAAGGTCACGCGTGACGAGATGATGGTCGAGTACGACGCTGAGTATCCCGAGTACCATCTGGCCGAGTCGAAGGGCTATGCGAGCCCCGAGCACATCGAGGCCATTCGAAAACATGGACTTTGTCCACTGCATCGTGTGAGCTTTTGCGGAAACTTTCTGCAGACTGAGCGCCTTTTCTAGGTCAATTGTGGAGACAGGGACCTCTGGGGTTTTATAAACCTGCTGGTAGCGGGCCGTATGCAACACCATTGTTGCGTACGGCCCGTTTTTTGACGGCATTTGGTCAGCTTTTGGTTAGCTTCCGGTACTTACCCGCATGAAAGGTGCCCTCATCATCGGGGCACTGCAGTGTGCGGGAAAGGAGACCCCATGAGTGCCGCAAGCAAAAAGAGCAAGACACAGCAGCTCAAGGAGCGTTGGGAAAACGGCGAGCTCGACTGCGGGGCGATGACGCCCGAGTTTATCAAGGGACTCAGTCCCCGCGAGCTGGGCATGCTGGGCGAGCTGATCACCATCGACTACTTTAACGAGCGCGGCTACACCTTGCTGGAGCAGGGTTATCGTTGCACCGAGGGCGAGGCTGATCTGGTGCTGCTCGATGAGCTCGACGATGTCGTGGTGATGGCCGAGGTCAAGACCAGACGCGTCGTACTGGATTGCAACACGCGGGTCTTTCCCGAGGAGGCCGTGGACGCCCAAAAGCAACGCCGCTACCGCCGCATCGCAAGCTGCTATCTTATGGAGCATTATCCGCTCAAGGCGATCCGCTTCGATGCCGTGGGTGTCACCATTCGCGGCGGGCATATCGCCGAGATCGAGCATCAGTACAACGCGTTCGATTGGCAGGTGTCGTGATGGCGTTCGAGACGTTTGCCGTTCACGCGGCCTGCATCCGCGGCGTCGAGGCGATTCACGTCACGGTCGAGGTCTCGCTTGCCGGCGGCGTTCCGGGCATTCAGATGCTCGGCATCCCGAGTATGGAGGTGATGGAGTCACGTGGTCGTATTCGCTGTGCGATGCGCTCCGCCGGGTTCGAGATCCCGCGCTCGGGCATTACGGTCAATCTGGCGCCCGGCGATATTCGCAAGACCGGTAGCGGCTTTGATCTGCCCATCGCCATCGCGGTCCTAGCGGCCGATGGTCAGATTCCCCGCGACAACCTCGATCGCTGCCTTATCGCCGGCGAGCTCGGCTTGGACGGTACGGTGCTTCCTGTCAAAGGCGAGGTGGCGTTTCAGCTATTGGCTCGCGACATGGGGCTGTCTTTTATCGCCGGTAGGTCCGACCAGCATGTGCCACTCGCGGGCGTGGATTGCGGCTTTATCGCGCATCTGTCTCAGCTTGCTCACGGCATGGGCGATGCCGCACGGCACTACTTGGATTCCGAGGGTGTCGAGGCGACCTTTGAGCCCGAGCTCGACTATGCAGACGTGCTGGGGCAGGAAGTCGCTAAACGCGGCATGGCGCTTGCGGCGGCAGGAGAACTCGGCTTGCTCATGATCGGGTCTCCGGGATCGGGCAAGACGATGCTCGCACGCCGTATGACCGGCATCCTGCCCGAGCTTTCCGTTGAGGATCAGCAGGAGGCACTGTGCATCCATTCGGTTTTGGGTGAGAACATTGATGGCTTGTTGGCGGGGCACCGCCCCTTCCGCAGTCCCCACCACAGTATTTCGACCGCAGGCCTTATCGGCGGCGGGCGCCCGGTGCGCCCGGGTGAGATCAGCCTTGCTCATGGCGGCGTGCTCTTTTTGGACGAGCTTGCCGAGTTTCCCACTGGCGTGCTGCAGACGCTGCGTCAGCCCATCGAGCGCGGCTACGTGAGGATCGTACGCGTCGACGGGGCTTTTACCTTCCCGTCGCGCTTTCAGCTGCTGGCTGCGAGCAATCCCTGCCCCTGCGGCTTTTTGGGCGATCGCGAGGTACCGTGTCGCTGCTCGGCGGCGATGGTCGAGCGCTATCGGTCTAAACTGCGCGGTCCTTTGGCCGACCGTATCGACATGATGATCGATGTGACCCGTCCCGACCCTCAAGTGATTATCGAGGGCGCAGAGGGTATGTCGTCGGCCGAGTTACGTGACTACGTTGTGCGCGGTCGCGCCTTTCGCGCTTGGCGCGAATCCCGCATGGACGATGCGGATGCCGAGGCCGAGGATGACGAGACACGGTCCATTGACGGCGTCGTTTCGACCTTCGAGCTCGATGATGCGGCGGAGAAGTGTGTGCTCGGCCTATCCAAACGCACGCATCTCACAGGGCGTGGCATCGTGCGCCTGGTTCGCATTGCGCGTACGATCGCAGATGTCGCCGAGAGCGAGCAGGTGACGCAGGACCACGTGCTCGAGGCGGCGATGTACCAGGGAAGGAGGGACCAATGATGGCCGAGGGGACCTTCGAGCTGCATCCAGGTGATGCGTTGTATCCCGAGACCGTTTTGGAGCTTTCAGATTTACCCCAGACGCTTTATGTGCGCGGCAACCCCGAGGTGCTTTCGACGCCCGCGCTCTCCATCATCGGCGCGCGCAAGGCCTCGCCGTATGGTCTTGCCGTGGCAGAGCTTGCGGCGAAGGTGGCGGTTGAGGCGGGAGTGACGGTAGTTTCGGGCGGTGCGGTCGGTTGTGACCAGGCCTCGGGTTGGGCTGCGGTCAACGCCGGCGGCAAACACGTTGTGGTGCTGGGGACGGGCGCCGACGTGGTCTACCCGCGTTCGAGCGCGGGGCTGATTACGCGCACGCTTGATACGGGTGGCGCGGTCGTGTCGATCTCTCCGTGGGGCATGGGTCCGCGCAAGTTTGCCTTTCCGCGCCGCAATCGCGTGATCGCGGCCCTGTCGCAAGCCCTCTTTGTATCCGAGGCGGGTATGCCTTCTGGGACGTTTTCTACAGCCGAGGCTGCTATGGAGTTGGGGCGCGAACTTCTTGCCGTGCCGGGGTCGATCCTATCGCCCGAGTCGCGTGGCACGAATTACCTCATTGCGAACGGTGCCTGCTGCATCGTCGACGAGGAATCTATCGAGATGGCTATCTCACGCATCTACGGAACCCTGCGCTACTCGCGCCCCATTGCTCCCGGCATTGCCGACCTTGATCCAACGCAGCAGACCGTGATGCATGCGCTCATCGCCTCTCCGCTCAAGGTCGACGACATCGCGGCGCTCGTCTCGCTCGATGCTGTCGGCGTACTCAAACTCTTGGGTTCGCTTGAACTCGAGGGCCTTATCGAGCGCATGATGGATGGAAGGTATGCGCCCTCCAAGTTTGCCCTTCACGCCCAGACACCCTTCGGTCACAATGGAAAACGTGTCAATTAGAAAGGTGTTTGCAGATGCAGTTCGATCAGGTGACAGTTATCGGTGGCGGTCTGGCGGGGTCGGAGTGCGCGATCCAGCTGGCAGATCGCGGGTTTGCCGTAAAGCTGTGCGAGATGCGCCCCCAGGTGAGCTCCCCGGCCCACCATACCGATCACCTGGCAGAGCTCGTCTGCTCCAATTCGTTTAAGTCGACCCGTCCAGATTCCGCTGCTGGCCTACTAAAAGCCGAGCTCCAGCGCATGGGTTCAGTCCTGCTCGATTGCGCCCATCGCGCCGCTGTTCCCGCCGGTGGTGCCTTGGCGGTCGACCGCGTCAAGTTTTCCGAGCTTGTCGAGGCCGAGGTTGCCGCCCGTCCCAATATCGAGATCATTCACGGCGAGGTCACGCAGATTCCCGAGGGTCACGTGGTCATTGCCGCCGGCCCCTTGTGCTCGCCGGCGCTGAGCGAAGAGGTCATGAAGCTCGTCGGTGGCGACGCCCTTGCGTTCTTCGATGCCGCGGCGCCGATCGTCGATGCCTCCACGCTCGATATGGACGTGCTGTTCTCGCAGTCGCGCTACGAGGAGCAGGGGAGTGGCGACTATCTCAACGCTCCGCTCAACAAGGAGGAGTACGAGGCCTTTATCGAGGCGCTTACCACGGCCGACCGCGTGGTGCTCAAGGATTTTGAGGGAGGCGATCTGTTCCAGGCCTGCCAGCCTGCCGAGGAGGTTGCACGCACCGGCAAGGACGCCATTCGCTTTGGCGCCATGAAGCCCGTCGGCCTCACCGACCCGCGTACCGGACGTCGCCCCTGGGCGGCGATTCAGCTGCGTGCCGAGAACAAGGAGAAGACCGCTTACAATCTGGTGGGCTTCCAGACCAACCTGACCTTTGGCGAGCAGAAGCGCGTCTTCCATATGGTGCCGGGCCTGGAGAACGCTGAGTTCTTCCGCTACGGTGTCATGCACCGCAATACCTTTGTCGACGCCCCACACGTGCTCGATGGCACCTTTGCCGTGCCCGGTACCGGCGTGCGCCTGGCCGGTCAGATCACCGGCACCGAGGGGTACATGGAAGCCGTGGCGACAGGTCTGCTCGCGGCGCTCAACACCTATGCCGAGGCTATCGGTGCCGCGGGCGTCGAGTTGCCGCGTGTGGGCGCCCTGGGTGCGCTCGTGGGCTATGCGACCGATCCTGCCACCGTGGGCTATCAGCCCATGCATGTTAACTTTGGACTGGTGCCGCCGCTCGAGGACGGTAAGCGCCGCAGCAAGCGCGACCGCTACCAGGCCTATGCGGACCGTGCGCTCGAGGCCCTTGATGCCTATCTGGCCACTCGCCCCGACCTGTTTGGGGGCGACCGGTCATAGCTTTTGACCTGTACGACACCGTCGACTCGTTTATCGCCTATATCGCACGTGTCGAGGGACTTTCTCCCAACACGGTAACGGCCTATGGCTCGAGGCTGGAGCGCTTTGCTGCTTGGTGCGAGCGCGAGGATATCGATGCTTTTGCTGCCGACGTGCGTACCATTCGTCGCTATCTTGCCGAGCTTTCGCGTGACCAGGTGGCTCCCCGAACGCTTGCGGCGCATCTGTCTGCCATTCGCTCGCTCTATCGGTGGATGGCTGCCGAGGGGATTGTCGAGGGTGATGCGGTCTCGGCGATCGCATCGCCCAAGCTGCCGCGTGACCTGCCGGGCGTCCTTACGACCCAGCAGGTCGAGGCGCTGCTCAAGACGCCTGATACCTCGACGCCCGCGGGACTGCGCGATGCGGCGATGCTCGAGCTGCTCTATGCCTCGGGTGCTCGTATCTCTGAGCTCGCAGCACTCAATGTGGAGTCCATCGCTTGGTCCGAACGCACGCTGCGCCTTTGGGGCAAGGGGAGCAAAGAACGTATCGTCCCTCTGTATCGTCGTGCGCTCGAGGCGACGCGTCTCTATATTGAGGAGGGGAGGCCGGAATTGCTCGCTCAGGCAAAGCGTCGTGACCCCGCTACCGGGCCGCATCCGCTGCTTATATCGGCGCGCGGCAATCGCATGAGCGCCGCCATGCTCCGGCGGCGGTTCCATACGCTGGCGACGCTCGCCGGCATTCCGGCCGACATCGCCCCGCATGCGATGCGCCATACTTTTGCGACCGACTTGCTTGAGGGCGGTGCGGACCTGCGCTCGGTTCAAGAGCTGCTGGGTCATGCGAGTCTGTCCACGACGCAGATCTACACGCATCTCACGCCCGATCGGCTTAAGCGGGCCGTGGCTCAAGCCCATCCCCGCGGCGAATAGTTGCTGGGACGTTCCGCGCTGCACTCAGGTGTGTGGTTTTGATTGCGGGTTGGCAGGAAGATGCATTCCTGCTATCATTCATCGGGTTGCTTCACGGCAACATGTTTTTATCACGCACGCGCGGCTACTTCATACCGTGGTGCCCGGGCTTTGGTAGCACATGTCCGGGTTGGTCTTGGAGGATGACCCCGCGCGGAGGCAAACCACAGGAGGTTTAACATGGCTACCAAGATTAATATCCGCACCCTGCTCGAGGCCGGCTGCCACTTCGGTCACCAGACCCGTCGCTGGAACCCCAAGATGAAGCCGTTCATCTTCGGTGAGCGCAACGGCATCTACATCCTCGACCTCAAGCAGACCATCCTCGACGCCGACCAGGCCTACACCTTCGTCAAGAACGTCGCCAAGGGTGGCAACGTGCTGTTCGTCGGCACCAAGAAGCAGGCTCAGGAGGCCGTCAAGAACGCTGCTGAGCGCGCCAACATGCCTTACATCAACCAGCGTTGGCTCGGCGGTATGCTGACCAACTTCGTCACCATCCGCTCCCGCATCAACCGTATGGAGGAGCTCGAGGCCATGGTCGAGGACGGCCGCATGGCAGTGCTCCCCAAGAAGGAGCAGGCTGTGCTCGGTAAGGAGCTCACCAAGCTCCAGACCAACCTCGGTGGCGCCCGCGACATGAAGGGTCTGCCCCAGGCTCTCTTCGTCATCGACACCAAGCGCGAGGAGAACGCCATCAAGGAGGCCCAGCGCCTGAACATCCCCGTCGTCGCTCTGATCGACACCAACTCCGATCCCGACGAGGTCGAGTACGGCATCCCCTGCAACGATGACGCTATCTCCGCTGTCACCCTTATGTGCGAGCTCATGGCTGACGCCTGCCTCGCTGGCTCCGGCAAGGAGCAGGTCTCCGAGGCCGAGATGGCCGCTGAGCCCAAGGCCGAGTAAATCAGTCTTAGTTAATTCTTTTTCATCTCTTTGAAAGGAACCACAATGGCCCAGATTACCGCCGCTATGGTCAAGCAGCTCCGCGAGATGACCGACTCCCCGATGATGGAGTGCAAGAAGGCTCTCGTCGAGGCTGACGGCGACATGGACGCCGCTGTCGACGTTCTGCGTAAGAACGGCCTTGCCAAGGCTGCCAAGAAGGCTGGCCGTGAGACCAACGAGGGCGCTGTCGCCGCGTTCGTCTCCGAGGATGGCAAGACCGGCGCTCTGCTCGAGCTCTCCTGCGAGACCGACTTCGTTGGCTCCAACGCCAAGTTCACCGGCTTTGCTTCCAAGGTCGCTGAGGTTGTCGCTACCACCGAGCCTGCTGACGTCGACGCTCTGCTTGAGAAGCCGATGGGCGAGGAGACCGTTTCCTCCGAGCTCACCGAGATGATTCACATCATGGGCGAGAACATGAAGATCTCCCGCTTCGCCGCCCGTAAGGCCGAGAACGGCGCGCTCGCTTCTTACATCCACATGGGTGGTAAGATCGGCGTCCTCGTCGAGTTTGCTTTCGAGAAGGCCGAGACCGCTCAGGCTGAGTCCTTCAAGACCTTCGCTCACGACGTTGCCCTTCAGGTTGCCGCCGTCGCCCCGATCTGCGCTACCCGCGATCAGGTTCCGGCCGAGACCGTCGAGCACGAGAAGCAGATCTACATGGCTCAGGCTGCCGAGTCCGGCAAGCCCGAGGCCATTCAGGAGAAGATGGCTGTTGGCCGTCTGGAGAAGTTCTACAAGCAGTCCGTGCTCACTGAGCAGGAGTTTATCAAGGACAGCTCCCTCACCATCAAGAAGTACGCTGAGCAGGTCTCCAAGAAGCTCGGCGACACCATTACCGTCGTTGCCTTTGACCGTCTGGTCCGTGGCGAGTAAATAAGCTCTTGTAGCTGGTAATGAGCAGGCTGTGGGTTTTACTCACAGCCTGCTTTTTCATGGCTCTTCTAAGAGCCTTTGATAGAATGTTGAGAGTTCAATCTAAAGGAGGATCGCTTTGTCCGACATCCGATATAAACGCGTGCTTCTTAAGCTTTCCGGCGAAGCACTGATGGGCGACGGCCAATATGGCATCGACCCCAAGGTTACCGACCATCTTGCCAAGCAGGTCAAGGAGCTGCTCGCCGTTGGCCATGAGGTCGGCGTCGTTGTCGGCGGCGGCAATATTTTCCGCGGCATGGCCGGCGCTGCCGGTGGCATGGAGCGTGCTCAGGCCGACTACATGGGCATGCTGGCAACCGTTATGAACGCGCTCGCCCTGCAGGATGCCTTCGAGCATAACGATGTTCCCTGCCGCGTGATGAGCGCTATCCAGATGAACGAGATCTGCGAGCCCTATATTCGCCGTCGCGCCATCAACCACCTTTCCAAGGGCAACGTCGTTATTTTTGCCGCCGGTTCGGGCAATCCGTACTTTACGACCGACACCGCCGCGGCTCTTCGTGCGTGCGAGATCGGCGCCGAGATTCTGATCAAGGCCACCAAGGTCGACGGCATCTATGACAAGGATCCCGTCAAGTGCGCCGATGCCGTCCGCTTTGATAAGATCACCTACCATGAGGTGCTCGTCCGCGGTCTGCAGGTTATGGATTCCACGGCTACGGCACTTTGCCAGGATAACCGTATGCCGATTTTGGTCCTCAACATCGATGGCGAGGACACTGTCAAGCGCGCGCTCGCGGGTGAGCCCGTCGGCACGCTCGTCTATCAGGAGGATTAAGCATGGCAGAGAACATCACCGCCCATATGGACAAGTCGCTCGAGTCCCTCAAGCATAACTTCTCCAAGGTCCGTACCGGCCGCGCCAATGCCAACATTCTGTCCGACATCACCGTCGATTATTACGGTGTTCCCACGCCGGTCACGCAGGTTGCCGCCGTCAAGACCCCCGAGGCCCACATGCTGCTCATCGAGCCGTGGGACAAGGCGCTCATCAATGCTATCGTCAAGGCCATCGGCGCTTCCGATCTGGGTATTACCCCCAACTCCGATGGCACCGTCGTTCGTCTTCCGTTCCCGGCTCCCACCGAGGAGCGCCGTCGCGAGCTCGTCAAGGAGTGCCGCGAGTACGCCGAGCAGGCCAAGGTTTCTATCCGTAACATCCGTCGCGACTTCAACAACAAGCTCGAGCGCGATGAGGAGCTCACCGAGGACGATGTCCGTCGCGAGCAGGCCAAGGTCCAGAAGCACACCGATGAGTATGTCGCCAAGGTCGAGGAGCTTCTGAAGGAAAAAGAAGCCGAGGTCATGGAGATCTAAGGTGCAATACGACGAGCATAAACTGGTCGAGTACTTTGCCGACGCCCCTGCGGGCGTCGGTTTTTCCGACCTTGACCTCAATAACATTCCGCACCATATCTCGTGCATCATGGACGGCAACGGTCGTTGGGCCACATCGCGCGGTCTTGCACGCACCGAGGGCCACAAGGCGGGTATCGTCTCCCTTCGCGAGATTATTACCGCCTGCGTGCGTCTGGGCGTCGACGTGCTTTCTGCCTATGCGTTTTCTACCGAAAACTGGAACCGCCCGCAGCATGAGGTCAACGTCTTGATGCATCTGTTTGCCAAGACGTTTATCGACGAGCTGCCGCTTCTGAAGCGCGAAAACGTGCGCGTTGTCTTTTTGGGTGACATTTCCGCGCTGCCCAAGAAGACCCGCGACGTTTTTGAACGCGGTCTTGCCGAGTGCGCCGATCACACCGGCATGACGCTGGCGCTTGCCGTCAACTACGGCGCGCGTGCCGAGATTACCCGCGCTGTCCGTCAGATCGCACTCGACGCTGCCGCCGGTAAGATCGATCCTGCCGCAATTGATGACGACATGGTGGCTTCCCACCTCTATACCGCCGGCCTTCCCGATCCTGAGCTTGTGATTCGCACCTCTGGTGAGCTGCGCCTTTCGAACTATCTGCTGTGGCAGGTGGCTTATTCCGAGTTCTACGTCACCGATACCTATTGGCCCGACTTTGATCGTTGGGGCCTTGTCGACGCCATTTTGGCCTATCAGGGCCGTGACCGTAGGTTTGGTGGTCTGAGCAAGACCGAGGAGGCTTAATCGTGTCCGATCGTCCCAAGGCATCTGCTCCCAAGACGCCTACGCGCAAAGCTGCCACTGCGGAAGCGCCTGCAGTTAAGAGCGGCACCGGTTCGTGGCTGGCGGGCTTTATTACCCGTGCCGCCGCCGGTATCGTCTACGCCGTTGTCTTTATCCTGTGCCTGGTTTTGGGTATCGTGCCCACGGCCATTTTTGTTTCTGTCATGAGCGGTCTGTGCTGCTATGAGTTTTTCCGTATGACGAGGCTCGATGGCAAGATGGCTAACGAGCGCATGGGTATCGCTGCCGCCGTACTCTTTCCGCTGTCGGCGTTGGGCGATTCGATGTTGCTGAATGCCCTGCTTTTTGCCCTGATGCTCGCTGTGGGCATTTGGTATGTCTGGTCGCCGCGTACCCGCATCTCTGATGTGGCCGTGACGCTCATGGGTCCCATCTACACTGGCTTTATGCTGTCGGCTATCGTGCTGCTGCGCGATGCCGTGCCCGGTTTTGCCGGCGCCCTGCTTTCAGTGGGCGTTTGCGCGTCCCTTTGGGTCTCCGATTCGTTTGCCTACATCGTGGGCAGCCGTATCGGCAAGCACAAGATGGTTCCCAAGATCTCTCCTAAAAAGAGCTGGGAGGGGTTTGTCGGCGGCATTCTGGGCTCGGTTTTGATTTGGCTCATCCTGTGGGCGACGCACTTCTACAAACTCAGCCTGCCCTATGCGCTGCTGTGCGGCTTGGTCGTGTCCATCCTGGGCGTTATCGGCGACCTCATTGAGTCGCGCATCAAGCGTGGCGTGGGTGTCAAGGATTCCGGCAACCTTATCCCGGGCCATGGCGGCATGCTCGACCGTAGCGACTCGCTTATCTTCGGCTGCATTACCGCGCAGCTGCTTTTGATGATCGGGGGCGTGCTGTAATGTCATTCCAGACGACGTATGGCTCCGATGGACGCCTTCGTGTTGCCATCCTGGGTTGTACGGGCTCTATCGGCACGCAGGCACTCGACGTGTGCCGTCAGCATGCCGATCGACTGCAGGTAACGGCGCTGTCCGTCAATTCCAGCACCTCGGAGCTCGTTGCCGCCGCTCGCGAGTTCTCGGTTCCGGCCGTTGCCGTGGCCGATGTCGCTCACGGCGATGACGCCGTGCTGCAGGAGTTGCCCGAGGGAACGAAGCTCGGCGTTGGCGCGCAGGCGGTTTGCGAGCTCGCGCGTCGCGACGATGTCGACTGCGTGCTCGTTGCTATTGTGGGCGCCGCCGGTCTCGAGGCGAGCCATGCGGCCTTGACCTCTAATAAGCGCCTTGCCCTTGCCAACAAGGAGTCCCTCGTCGTCGGCGGCGACTTGCTTATGCCGTTGGCGCAACCGGGCCAGCTTATTCCAGTCGACTCTGAGCACTCCGCCATCTACCAGTGCTATCTGGGGGAGAACCCGCGCGAGGCTCATTGTATTTGGCTCACCTGCTCGGGCGGTCCGTTCTTTGGCCGCACGCGCGACGAGCTAGATCGCGTGACGCGTGCCGATGCCCTCGCACATCCCACGTGGGCCATGGGTGCTAAGATCACCATCGACTCCGCCACCCTCATGAATAAGGGCCTGGAGCGCATTGAGGCCATGCATCTGTTTAACTGCGACCTCGATTTCATTAACGTGGTCGTGCAGCGTCAGTCCAAGATTCACTCTATGGTCGAGTTTGCCGACGGCTCCGTGATGGCGCATCTCGGTGCTTCCGACATGCGTATTCCCATCCAGTTCGCGTTCTCGTATCCCGAGCGTTGGGATACCCCGGCGCCTCGTATCGATTTCCGCGAGCTGGGGCAGCTCACGTTTGATGCTGCCGACATGGATACCTTCCGCTGTCTGGCACTGGCCGAGCGTGCCGGCAAGACGGGTGGCACCATGCCGTGCGTGCTCAATGCCGCCAACGAGGTCGCCGTCGATGCCTTCCTGCACGATGGCTGCAGCTTTACCGATATCGATCGCATTGTGGAATCCTGCATGGATGCCCACGATATGCAGGCGGTCGATTCGTTTGAGCAGCTTCGCGACATCGATGCGTGGGCGCGTGAAAAGGCTGCGCAGGTACTCGCCGCAACCCGTTCCTAACCCATAAGGATTGCTTTTTCGTTTTATGGATACTGTTCTGAGCGTTCTCTCATCGGTCTTTTGGGGCCTGCTGATGCTTTCCGTCCTCGTGTTTTTGCACGAGGGCGGCCACTTTTTGGCGGCGCGTGCCTGCGGCGTCCGTGTGACCGAGTTCTTTTTGGGCCTGCCGTGCCGCTTTGACATCCATTACACGTCGCGTCGCATTGGAACCAAGTTTGGCGTGACCCCGCTGCTGCTGGGTGGCTACGCTGCCATCTGCGGTATGGATCCGACCGATGTCTCCTGCGCCGATCGCGTGCTCGCGGCTATCTACCGTCATGGTCGCGTGACCGTGGCCGACCTTGCTGTCGAGCTCGAGCTTTCCGAGGAGGATGTGCTCGAGGCTTGTGCTCTGTTGCTGGGCTGGGGCTCCATCGCTCCCTGGTATGAGGAAGGGGAGAAACCCTCGCCGAGCTACTATCCCACCAAGTATCAGACGCTGCCGCGAGACGCGGCGGGTTACACCACCTTTGACGGCCGCCGGTTCGATCGAGAGCATGCGACTGCCGAGGGCGATGTGTGGGAGCTGCCGTGCGGCGAGGCTGATTTCTTGGCGCAAGAGCGCTCGCACACTTATCTTGGCCAGGGCTTTCTCAAGCGCGCCTTTATGCTGCTCGCGGGCATTCTCGTCAAT
Organism: Collinsella sp. CLA-ER-H3; assembly: GCF_040092425.1. Lineage (NCBI taxonomy): Bacteria > Bacillati > Actinomycetota > Coriobacteriia > Coriobacteriales > Coriobacteriaceae > Collinsella > Collinsella sp. CLA-ER-H3. The sequence goes on along the minus strand of NZ_JBBNLP010000008.1, from coordinate 73,060 downwards.
ATCCTGACGGGTTTTTTGCTGCTTATGAGCATCTATTCCATTGCGGGCGTCACCGTGTCGATCGATACCAACGTGATCGGTCAGGTTGACGAGGGGTCTATTGCCGCCAAGGCGGGTATCGAGGCTGGTGATGCGATCCTTTCGGTTGACGGTGTATCGTGCTCCACATGGATGAGCGTTTACGATGCCATCGGCAAGGCCGCCGGTAAGGACGATATCGCCATCGAGTACGAGCGTGACGGCAAGCAGCATTCGACCACGGTTGCGCTCAAAGAGGACGAGCGCCTAGGTGTGTATGCCTCTACGCAGGTAGTCCGTTTGGACCCCATCACCTCGGCACGTCTGTCATTCTCCTATGTTGTGCAGACCGCGGAGGGCGTGATGCGCCTGCTCCAGCCGCAGCATACGATGGAGATTCTCGATCAGTCTTCTTCGATCGTGGGCATTAGCGTTATGTCCTCACAGGCTGCTGCTGCCGGCCCTGCCACGTTCCTTTCGTTTGCCGCCCTCATTTCGTTCTCGCTTGGCTTTATGAACCTGCTGCCCATCCCACCGCTCGATGGCGGCAAGCTGGTCATCGAGATCATTCAAAAGATTGCGGGCCGCGAGCTTCCGCTCAAGGTCCAGACGATTGTGAGCTATGTGGGCATCGCGCTCTTTGCGCTGTTGTTTGTCTATATGCTTCGTTCCGACGTCCTTCGATTTATTTTGTAGGGGAGTGTTTGGATTGTCTTTATCCCATCCTTTGCCTCGCGAGCTGACGCGCCCCGTGCATGTGGGCGGCGTGCAGATCGGTGGCGGCGCGCCGGTGGTGGTCCAATCCATGACCTGCACCGATACCGCTGATGCCCAGGCAACGCTTGCGCAAGTGCGCGCGTTGGCGCAGGCTGGCTGCGATATCGTGCGCGTGAGCGTGCCCACCGAGGCCGCGCTTGAGGGTTTCCGCACCATCTGTGCCGAGTCTCCGGTGCCGATTGTCGCCGATATCCACTTTAACCATAAGCTCGCCATTGGTGCCGTTGAGGCCGGTGCTGCCAAGCTGCGCATCAATCCTGGCAACATCGGCGATTGGGCCAAGGTCGATGCTGTGATCGATGCTGCGGGCACTGCTGGGTGCGCGATTCGCATCGGCGTGAACGCCGGCTCGCTCGAGCAGGATATTGCCGAGCGCGACGATCTTACGCAGCCCGAAAAGCTCGTGATGTCGAGCGAGCGCTTCGTCAAGCATTTTGAGGACCGCGGTTTCACCAACATCGTTCTTTCCGCCAAGGCCCATAGCGTGCATACGACGCTCGATACCTATCGAGCCCTGTCGCGTGAGATTCCCCACGTTCCGCTTCACCTGGGCGTAACCGAGGCAGGTACCAAGCTGCAGGGCACCATCAAGAGCTCGGTGGGCCTTGGTATCCTGCTGTCTGAGGGTATCGGTGACACCATGCGCGTCTCGCTCACGGCCGATCCGGTTGAGGAGCCGCCGGTCGCTTGGGGCATTCTGCAGTCCCTGGGCCTGCGTCGTCGTGGTCCCGAGATCGTCTCGTGCCCCACGTGCGCTCGTTGCCAGGTCAACCTCATTCCCATTGCCGAGGAGGTCACCGAACGGCTCAAGAACTACTCCGCGCCGCTTTCGATCGCCGTGATGGGATGTGCCGTTAATGGCCCCGGCGAGGCTTCTGATGCCGACTTGGGAGTTGCCTGCGGACGAGGTCAGGGCCTGCTCTTTTCGCATGGCCAGATCATTGGTAAAGTAGCTGAGGATCAAATTGTCGACGCGCTCATGGTCGAGGTCGACAAGCTTATTGAGGAGAAATAAATGACTCGAGCAATGTATATGTCTAAGCTTTACGCGCCGACGCTCAAAGAGGATCCGGCGGACGCCGAGCTTGCGAGCCACCGTCTGCTGCTTCGCGCCGGCATGATCCGCAAGGAGGCCGCCGGCCTGTATTCCTATCTGCCGCTCGCATGGCGCTCGATCCGCAAGATCGAGAACATCGTGCGCGACGAAATGGATGCCGCCGGTGCCCAGGAGCTCATGATGCCCATTATGGTCGACGCTGAGCTGTGGCGCGAGTCCGGCCGCATCGACGCCTATGGCAAAGAGCTCGTGCGCTTTGATGACCGTCACGGCCGTGAGTTCGTGCTGGGCCCCACCCACGAGGAGACTGTCACCGCCCTGGTGCGCAATGAACTGCGCTCTTATAAGCAGCTGCCCGTCAACCTCTATCACATCCAGGATAAGTTCCGCGATGAGTTCCGCCCCCGCTTTGGTCTGATGCGCGGTCGTGAGTTCATCATGAAGGACGCCTACAGCTTCTCCGCCACGCAGGAGAGCCTGCAGGAGGAGTACGACAAGATGAAGCAGGCCTACGCTAACATCTGCGAGCGCTGCTACATCAAGGCCCTGCCCGTCGTTGCCGACTCCGGCGAGATCGGTGGCGATACCTCCGTCGAGTACATGGCTTTGGCCGACGCCGGCGAGGCTTCGCTGGTCTACTGCGACGATTGCGGCTTTGCTGCCGATGATGAGGCGGCAAGCACCAAGGTCGTCGTGACTGAGGGCCCCGGCGACGGTACGCTCACCAAGGTCGAGACTCCGGGCATGGGCACTATCGAGGCCGTCGCCAAGTTCTTCGGCTTCCCCGAGAACGGCACGCGCAAGTCCCTGGCGTTGATCGATGCCGAGGGTAAGCCCGTCGTGGCCATCGTCCCGGGCGATCATGAGCTCAACGACTGCAAGGCCGAGCATGTCTTTGGCAAGGGCTATCGCATGATGACCGACGAGGAGCTCCAGACTTACGGTCTGCATAAGGGCTTTATCGGACCGGTTAACCTGCCCGATGGTATTCGTCTGGTCTGCGACGAGAGCCTGCGCGAGTCCAAGCAGTGGGCTTGCGGTGCCAACGAGGTCGATTATCACTTTACCGGCGCCTGCCCCGAGCGCGACTTTACCGTCGATGAGTGGGCCGACCTGGTCACCGTCGTTGCCGGCGATCCCTGCCCGCACTGCGGCAAGCCGCTCTCTGCTGCCCGCGGCATCGAGGTCTCTCAGGTCTTCCAACTGGGTACCAAGTATTCCGAGGCCATGGGTGCCACCTTTATGGATGAGGACGGCAAGGAAAAACCGCTGATCATGGGTTGCTACGGCGTGGGCGTGTCCCGCTCGCTCGCTGCCGTCGTGGAGCAGCACAATGACGAGCACGGCATCGTCTGGCCGGTCTCTGTCGCTCCGTACGAGGTCGCGGTGATTCCGCTCGATCCCAAGAAGGAGGAGTGCGCGACCGTCTGCGACCAAATCGTCGAGGGCTTGTGTGCCGAGGGTATCGAGGTTGTCGTGGATGACCGCGACGAGCGCCCCGGCTTTAAGTTTGCGGACAACGACCTTATGGGCTTCCCGTATCAGGTCGTTCTGGGCAAGCGCGGCCTCAAGAATGGCACGGTGGAGCTCAAGGACCGTGCTACCGGCGAGCGTGAGGACGTGGCGATTGACGAGGTCGTCGCCAAGGTTGCCGAGCTGGTGAAGGCTGCCCGTCGCTAATCGACGTTTCTGCTATTAGATGCAATTACAGGACTGCCCCGTATCTCTCTTAGGATGAGAAGCGGGGCAGTCCTTTTTGTTGCGTGAATCAGCTCGACGGGTAACAGAAAACCCCACAGCCCAAATGAGCTGCGGGGTTTTCTTTGTGCCTCCGATGCGAAGCGAATCGCTCAGATATTACTGATAATCGACGACGTCGATCCAGTTCTTCAGGAACTCATCGTTCACGTTGCGCTTACGAGCGAGCTCGGATGCGGCGACGATGCTCGTCCACTGACGCACGACCTGCATGGGCATGTCGGCGCGGTCGCAGTAGAGCTCCAGGTAGGCCTCGGCCTGATCCTTGCTGTTGAGGGCAAAGAGCAGGTAGGTGGTGGCAACGTCGGCAGCAGGGGAGCCCTGGGTGGCGTGTGCCCAGTCGCAGACGTACAGCTGGCCATCGTCGCCGACGATGACGTTGGAAGGGTTGAAGTCGCCGTGGCAGACCTTGAACTCCTTGGTCATGCCGTCCAGACGCTCCTGAAGGTTGTAGCGCGTGGTGGCATTGAGCTGATCAAGGCTGTCGATCATGCGGGCGAACTTGTCGCGCTGACGGTTAAGCAGCGGGGAGGTGTAGCCGTGGATCTCGATCTGGAGGTCGACGAACATCTCGAGGTACTCACCAAAGCGCTGGGGCTCGGCAGTCATCTTCTCGGCAAGGGTAGTGCCCGGAACCTTCTCGGTCACGAGCGCCCAGCCGTTGGCGTTCTCGAGCTGGGAAACCTCGAGAGCCTTGGGGCTGCGGATGCCGCACTCATTGATGCGGGCAAGATTCAAAGCCTCGTTGAACACGTCGGAGACGGGCTTGGTCTCGTTAAAGACCTTGACGATCTTGTCGCCCAGGTCGTAAACGACCTTGTTGCCACGGCGGACGAGCTCGGTCTTGGAATCGGGTAGCAGCATGGTTGCATCCTTTCAACGATGCGATAGAAGCGACGGCGGGGGTGTGTGAAACACCCGTGCACCCCCGCCGTTAAAAACCGTGCTAGAACTAGCAGACGGCGTAATCCTGAGGCTCTCGGCCGTAGTAGGCGTCCAGGTAGAGCTCCTTGATCTCGCTCATGAGCGGGTAGCGCGGGTTAGCGCCGGTGCACTGGTCGTTGAATGCCTGCTCGGTCATCTCGTCAAGGGTGTCGAGGAAGTACTTCTCGTCAACGCCGTACTCAGCGATGGTGTGCTTGACACCGATGAAGTCGCAGAGCTCGGTGAGCTTGGTGATGAAGTTCTCGAAGACCTCACGGTCGTCCATGCCGTCGATGCCGCAGTAACGAGCCATCTCGGCGTAGTTGTGCAGCGCGTTGGGGTAGGGATACTGAGAGAAGGTTCCCATCTTGACAGGAGCCTCGGCGGCGTTGTAACGCATGACGCGGGTCAGGATGACTGCGTTTGCGAGGCCGTGGGGCAGATGGTGGAAAGCGCCGAGCTTGTGGGCCATGGAGTGGTTGAGGCCCAGGAAGGCGTTACCGAATGCCATACCGGCCATGCAGGATGCGTTGTGCATCTCCTCGCGAGCGTGCGGATCCTTGGCACCGTTGGTGAAGGAGCTCGGGAGGTTCTCGAAGACGAGCTTTGCGGCGCGCTCGGAGAGGCCCTTGGTGTAATCGGAAGCCATGATGGAGACGTAGGACTCGATGGCGTGGGTCATGACGTCAATACCGGAAGCTGCGGTGAGGCCCTTCGGGGCGGTCATGCAGTTGTCGGCGTCGACGATAGCCATGTTGGGGAGCAGCGCGTAGTCGGCGAGCGGCCACTTGATGCCGGTCTCCTTGTCGGTGATGATGGCGAACGGCGTGCACTCGGAGCCAGTGCCCGAAGAGGTCGGGACGGCGACGAAGTAAGCCTTCTTGCCCATCTCGGGGAAGGTGAAGATACGCTTGCGGATGTCCATGAAGTCCATGGCCATGTCCTCGAAGTTCGCCTCGGGGTGCTCGTACATCATCCACATGATCTTGCCGGCGTCCATTGCGGAACCGCCGCCGACGGCGATGATGACATCCGGCTCGAAGAGCGTCATCTGCTTGGCGCCGCGACGTGCGCACTGCAGGGAGGGATCGGGCTCAACGTCGTAGAAGCAGTCGTGAGCGATGCCCATCTCATCGAGCTTGGCCTCGATGGCACGCGTGTTGCCATTCTTGAAGAGGAACTGGTCGGTAACGATGAAGGCGCGCTTCTTGCCCATTACGGTGCCGAGCTCGTCGAGTGCGACGGGCGTGCAGCCCTTCTTGAAGTAGACCTTCTCGGGTGCGCGGAACCACAGCATGTTCTCGCGGCGCTCTGCCACGGTCTTGACGTTGATCAAGTGCTTCACCCCAACGTTCTCGGAGACGGAGTTGCCACCCCAGGAGCCGCAGCCCAGGGTTAGAGACGGCTTCATGCCGAAGTTGTAGAGGTCACCGATGCCGCCGTGCGAGGACGGGGTGTTGATGACGATGCGGCAGGCCTTCATGACGTGCTGGAACTTAGCGATCTTCTCGCTCTGTGCCGGGTGCACGTAGAGAGAGGCGGTGTGGCCCGGGCCACCTGCGAGGACGAGGTGCTCTGCCTTGTCAACGGCCTCCTGGAAGTCCTTGGCGTGATACATAGCGAGGACCGGGGAGAGCTTCTCGTGGGAGAACTCTTCCTTCTCGGGATCGGTGGAGGTGACCTCGGCGATCAGGATCTTGGTCTTGGCGGGAACCTCGATGCCGGCGAGCTCGGCGATCTTGGCGGCAGCCATGCCGGGGATGCGGTGATCGAGTGCGCCGTTCTTGAACATGGCGGCACGCAGGGCGTCCATCTCGGCACCCTGCTTGACGAAGTAGCAGCCGCGACGCTGGAACTCAGCCTTGACATCCTTGTAGATGGAGTCGAGGACGGTGACGGACTGCTCGGAAGCGCAGATCATGCCGTTGTCGAACGTCTTGGAGTGGATGATGGAGTTGACGGCGAGCTTGATGTCCGCGGTATCGTCGATGATGACCGGGGTGTTGCCGGCGCCGACGCCGAGTGCGGGCTTACCGGAGGAGTAAGCAGCCTTGACCATGCCCGGGCCACCGGTTGCGAGAATGATGTCGACGTCGCGCATGACCATGTTGGTCAGCTCGATGGACGGCTTGTCGACCCAGCCGATGATGCCCTCAGGAGCACCGGCCTTGACAGCTGCGTCGAGAACGAGCTTGGCGGCGGCGATGGTGCACTTGGCGGCTGCCGGGTGCGGGGAGATGATGATGGCGTTACGGGTCTTCAGGCAGATGAGCGTCTTGAAGATGGCCGTGGAGGTCGGGTTGGTGGTCGGGATGACAGCGCCAACGATACCGATCGGCTCGGCGACCTTGGTGATGCCGTAAGCGTCGTCGCGCTCGATGACACCGCAGGTCTTGGTGTTCTTGTAAGCGTTGTAGATGTACTCAGCGGCGTAGTGGTTCTTGATGACCTTGTCCTCGAGAACGCCACGGCCTGTCTCCTCGATGGCGAGCTTGGCCAAAGGAATACGAGCCTTGTTGGCGGCCATAGCAGCCTCGTAGAAGATCTTGTCTACCTGCTCCTGAGTGTACTCAGCGAATTTAGCCTGGGCCTCACGCATAGATTTGAGTTTGGCCTCAAGCGCCTCCACGTTGTCCACGATGGCGGGAGTAGTGTTTTCCGGTGACTTTTTCACCATTTGTGTCTCCTTGCGATCGGAGATTTACCCTACAAGATGCATGATAGCAAGAAATAATTCGGTGAACGGGCAGATTCCCGTAAAAGACAAACTAAAACGCTTCAATCAAATGAACCGTTTCAACTAAATCTATCTGCCTTGCGTATCGCCCCGCTCATTGGGGACAGACTTACATGAGTGCTTTCACTCATTTGGGACAGACATCGATTTGCCATTTTGCCGTTCTGGGCCTGTTATTGCCGCTCATTGGATATAAATAGGTTACAGGCTCAGCATTTTGACAATCGCTATTCGCGGGTCGCGGTTGAGTCGGACACGCAGGCAGTGCAGCTGCTCGATTATATCCATCTCAATCCCGTGAAAGGTGCGCTCGACTCACTTGAGGCGTACCGCTGGTCAAGTTACAAGGCATATCAGCTGGGCTACGATCCCTTTGATATTTGTGATGCGGCCGCTATGCTCGATATTGTCGGAGGTTCCCGTTGCTATTGCGAGCATATCGAGGAAGTTGCCGGGCGCATCTGGTCAGAGGAGATTCTTCCACGCCGACGGATCCTCGATGAGGATGCTCTTTCCGTTGCGCGCGAAGTCCTTCCGAGCATAGATCCTGCGCTGCTCAAGGCCCTGCCACGCCCCGATCGTGATGCGTGTCTGCTGAGGCTCAGGCGGGCACATCTCACGGTCAAGCAAATTGCCCGTATCACCGGCATCGGCGCTACAAGCGTGACCAAGGCCACCGTAGGCTGGAGGGAGGCTGCGTGAGGCAGGGGCCGAACCGCTGCCGGCATGCGTAATGTCTGTCCCAAATGCGTGAAAACACTCATGTAAGTCTGTCCCCAATGAGTGCAAAAAGGCGCCCTCATTGGGGAGGGCGCCTTTGGTAAGTTCTATGTGAACGCGAGGTCTTTGACCCGGAGAGTCCGAGGTACTTGTTGGTAAGACCTTATTTACGAGCGCGCAACCTTGCCGGACTTGAGGCAGGTGGAGCAAACGTTCATCTTGCGACGGTGACCATCGACGACGACGTAAACGCGCTGGATGTTGGGGCGGAACTTACGGTTGGTGACGCGGTGAGAGTGGCTGATGGAGCGACCGGCAACGGGGTGCTTACCGCAAACTTCGCAAACTTTGGACATAACTGACCCTCCTTGGGCGACAAACGAACATGTCGCGTTAACAAACAAGCCTGAACTATAGCACAGAAGTCGCTCCCTGTGCGCAATCTACACAGAGATATTCCTCTTTTGGCGATAGTGCTCACGCCACGGCCCTGGACGTAGATCCGATTTGCGTGCAGCAGAGGGGATTATGCCAGCTCGTGCGTGCGTTTTCAAGCTCGTCCCACAAATATATAGGTTTATTGAGCTTTGGGCTCCGTTTACGGATTGCTCTGTATTTATGCTCGCAATTAAGCTCGAGGTTGGCTACACTATCCCATGACCATTAAAGGGGTACGAGATACCCACATGGAATTACATAGCTGCCCAAAGAGCAGCCCTTCCTGTGGGTGTCTGGTCCGCTTTAAGCGGTCGGGCATCTATTTTTTTGACTGTGTCAGCAGTCAAGACATGTGAGGAAGGAGATCGATGGGCACGACTTCCCCCAAGGCGGTCATCATGGACGAGACCGCCGTCAATCGAGCGATGACCCGCATCGCGCACGAGATTCTCGAGCGCAACGAGGGCTGTGAAGACCTCGCTCTGGTCGGCATCGTCACGCGCGGCGACCTTCTGGCAAAGAAGCTCGCCGAGGAGATCAAGGAGATCGAGGGCGTCGACGTTCCGCTCGGCAGCCTCGACATCAGCTTCTACCGCGATGACTATGCGACCAATTTCGCTCCCGCGATCCACGCCACCAACATTCCCTTTAGCGTCGACGGCAAGCGCGTCGTGCTGGTGGACGACATCCTGTATACGGGCCGTACCATTCGCGCCGCTCTCGACGCCGTCATGGACCTGGGCCGTCCGAACCGCATTGAGCTGGCTGTCCTCGTTGACCGCGGCCACCGCGAGCTCCCCATCTCGCCGGACTTTGTCGGCAAGAACGTTCCCTCGTCGCATGAGGAGAACGTGCACCTATATATGAAGGAAGTCGACGGCCACACCGCCGTCGAGATTAACGACGTCGCGCCGGGTTCCCACGTGGGCTCCGCGCCGCTGGGAGGTGAGTAGTACCGTGGCGTTCAACCATAAGCACCTGATCGACATTACCGAGTACTCCGAAGAGGACATCAAGCTCATCCTCGAGACCGCCAAGGCGTTCTCCGAGGTTAACGAGCGTGCGATCAAGAAGGTCCCCACGCTCAAGGGCAAGACCATCGTCAACATGTTCAACGAGCCCTCGACGCGCACCCGTAGCTCCTTCGAGCTCGCCGAGAAGCGTCTTTCGGCCGACAGCCTCAACTTTGGCGGCTCCTCGACCTCCACGGTCAAGGGCGAGAGCCTCGTCGATACCGTCGAGACCCTCAACGCCTATAAGATCGACTGCATCGTTGTGCGCGACAAGCACGCCGGCGCTCCCTACATCGTCACGCAGAACTCGCCCGCGAGCGTCATCTGCGCCGGTGACGGCAAGCACAACCACCCCACGCAGGCCCTGCTCGACCTGTACACCATCTGGGAGCACAAGGGTGACTTCCACGGTCTGAAGGTCGCCGTCGTCGGCGATATCGCGCACTCCCGCGTCTGCGGCTCGCTGATCCCCGCCCTTAAGATCATGGGCTGCGAGACCTACGCCGTCGCCCCCGGCACGCTGCTGCCGCCGGCGCCCGAGGTCCTGGGCTGCGACCACGTGACGAGCGACCTCGATTCCGTCCTGCCCGAGCTGGACGTCGTCTACATGCTGCGCGTGCAGCAGGAGCGCCTCGAGGGTGCCCCGTTCCCCACGATTCGCGAGTACCACAAGCTCTTCGGCCTGACCAAGGACCGCGAGAAGCTCATGAAGCCCGACGCGATCATCTGCCACCCGGGCCCCATCAACCGCGGTGTCGAGTTCGACTCCTATATGGCCGACCACCCGCAACGCTCCGTCATCCTGGAGCAGGTCTACGCCGGTATCTGCGTGCGTATGGCTATCCTGTATCTGCTGCTTGGAGGTGCCGATAATGGCCTTGCTTCTTAAGAATGCCCACGTCGTCGACCCGTCCGTCGAGCTTGACGGTGTCGTTGACGTCCTGATTGACGGCGACAAGATCGCCGAGGTCGGCGAGAATCTCGCCGTCGAGGGAGCCGAGGTCCGCGATCTTTCCGGCAAGTACCTCGTCCCTGGCCTGGTGGATATGCACGTTCACCTTCGCGAGCCCGGCTACGAGGTCAAAGAGGACATCGAGAGCGGCACCCGCGCAGCTGCCAAGGGCGGCTTTACCGGCGTGTGCGCCATGCCCAACACCGATCCCGTCACCGATAACGGCACCGTCGTGGAGTTCGTCAAGTCCCGTGCTGCCGAGGTCGGTCACTGCCGCGTCTATCCGTCGGGCGCCATGACCCGCGGTCTTAAGGGCGAGGCCATGTCCGAGATGGGCGATATGGTCGCCCACGGCGCCGTCGCCTTCACCGACGACGGTCGCGGCGTGCAGGGCGCGGGCATGCTCCGTCGTTGCATGGACTACGGCAAGATGTTCGGCAAGGTCTTTATGAGCCACTGCCAGGACGAGGATCTGGTCGGCCACGGCCAGATCAACGAGGGCAAGGTCTCGACCCGTCTGGCTCTCGAGGGTTGGCCGGCTGCCGGCGAGGAGCTCCAGATCGCCCGCGACATCGAGATCGCCAAGCTGACTGGTGCCAAGCTGCACATCCAGCACATCTCCACCGCCCATGGTCTGGAGATCGTGCGTGCCGGTAAGGCCGCTGGCGTTCAGGTTACCTGCGAGGCCACCCCGCACCACATGTTCCTGACCGAGAACGACCTGGACGAGACCTACAACACTTCGCTCAAGGTCAACCCGCCGCTGCGTACCGAGGAGGATGCCGAGGCCATTCGTCAGGGCGTCATCGACGGCACCGTCGACGTTATCGTCACCGATCACGCTCCCCACACCCCGTGGGAGAAGGCCCGCGAGTTCGAGCTTGCGCCCTTTGGCATGATCGGCCTCGAGACCTCGCTGTCGCTCGTACTCACCGAGCTGGTCAACACGGGCAAGATGAGCATGGGCCGTATGGTCGAGCTCATGGCCATCAAGCCGCGTGAGATCCTGGGCCTCGACCAGGTTCAGGTCAAGGCGGGCTCCGTTGCCGACCTGACCGTGTTCGACGCGTCCGCCACCTGGACGGTTGGCGAGGACGGTTACGAGTCGCGCGCCGAGAACTCCGGTTTTGCCGGCCGCACGCTCACCGGTCGTGCCACCGATGTGTTTGTCGGCGGTAAGCAGACGCTTGCCGACGGCTGCATCTGCTAGCATAGCCTTATCGCTTTTGTGCGCGGCGCCCTTGCGGTGCCGCGCTTTCTGTTCGTTTTGACCATGCAACCGCATGGGGGATTGGAGCGTCTATGCCCACACCTTCCACTGCACGCATGCACGACTTCGAGGTCGTCTCGAACCAGGAGATCGCCGATGGCATCTTCTCGCTCGTCATCTCGGCCCCCAAGCTTGCAAGTGCGCTCAAGCCCGGTCAGTTTGTGAACATCGCCGTACCCGGCGATGCGTCCTCGCTGCTTCGCGTGCCCCTGAGCTACTACCGCGTCGACGCCGAGGCCGGCACCGTCGAGCTGTGGTACGCCGTCGTGGGCGACGATACCCGTCGTTTGTCCCAGATGGGCCCTGGCTCCACCTCTAACCTGCTGGGCCCCGGTGGCCGTGGCTGGATGGTACCCGAGGGCACCAGGAAGGCCCTGCTCGTCGCCGGTGGCATCGGCGTTCCGCCTGTGCTGTGTCTTGCCGGTATGCTTGCCGAGCAGGGCGTGGATGTTGACGTGTGCCTGGGCTTTGGCACCGCTTCCAAGGCCGTGGGTGTCGATGAGTTCCGCGCGCTGGGCGCCACGGTCAACGTTTGCACCGACGACGGCTCGCTCGGCTCGCACAGTTTTTGCACCGATCCTGCCGCCGAGCTGCTCGGCGAGGGCGGCTACGACTACGTCGCCAGCTGCGGCCCCGCTGTCATGATGAAGAAAGTCGCCGCCGCTGCCGCCGAGGCCGGTGCGTACTGCGAGGTGTCGCTTGAGCGCATGATGAGCTGTGGCTTTGGCGCCTGCAACACCTGCAATGTCGAGACGGTCGACGGTATGAAGGGCGCTTGCATGTGCGGCCCCGTGTTCGATGCTTCCAAGGTGGTGGTCTTCTAGTGGGTACCGTGAACATGGCCGTCGATTTCGGCGGCGTCAAGATGCAAAACCCCATCAACACCGCAGCCGGTACCTTTGGCTACGGCTGGCAGTTCCAGAACTTCTTTGATGTTTCCCAACTGGGCGCCATCACCACCAAGGGTTGCGCAGCCGAGCCCTGGCCCGGTAACCCCGCGCCCCGCATGGCCGAGATCCCCGGCGGTATGATCAACTCCGTGGGCCTTCAGAACCCCGGCGTGGCCGCCTTTGCTCGCGAGTCCGGTCCGTGGCTCGAGCAGCTCTCCAAGGACGGCTGCCAGGTCATCTGTCAGGTTGCCGGCCACTCCGTTGACGAGTTTGTCCGCGCACTCGAGATGTATGTCGAGCTGTGCCCCTGGGCTGCCGGCTACGAGATCAACGTGAGCTGCCCCAATATCGCCGCCGGCGGTGCCGCCATGGGCTCCACGCCCGAGGGCGCCTCTTCCGTTATGGCTGCCTGCCGCAAGGTGACCGATAAGCCGCTGTTCGTGAAGATGGCGCCGGTCAACGTCGCCGAGATCGCCAAGGCCCTCGAGGCTGCCGGCGCCGACGGCCTTTCGGTCATCAACTCCATTCAGGGCATGGCCATCGACGTCCATACCCGCAAGTCCCGCGTGGCCAAGCCCAAGGGCGGCCTTTCGGGCCCGCTGTGCCACCACATCGCCGTGCGCATGGTCTGGGAGGTTGCCCAGGCCGTCGATATCCCCATCAACGGTGTCGGCGGTGTCATGACCGGTGAGGATGCGGCTGAGTTTATCCTGGCCGGTGCCACCTGCGTGTCGGTCGGCATGGCCAACTTCGTCGATCCGTGCGCTTCGCTCAAGATCGCGCATGAGCTCGAGGCCTGGGCCGAGTCCCAGGGCGTAAAGGACATCAACGAGCTGGTAGGTGCTTTCGAATGCTAGAGACCGATGCCCGCGACCGCGTAATCGTCGCCCTCGACTGCGATCGTGAACGTTCGCTCGAGCTCGCCCACGAGCTTTCGGGCCATGCCGCCTGGCTCAAGGTTGGCATGACGCTCTATTACGCTGAGGGCCCCGAGATCGTCAAGACCTTTAAGGACCTGGGCTTTAAGGTCTTCCTTGACCTTAAGTTCCATGATATTCCGCATCAGGTTCGCGGTGCCGCCCGTTCGGCCTCGCTTGCCGGTGCCGACCTGCTCTCGGTTCACGGCTTGGGTTCGGGCGCCATGCTCGCTGCCTGCCGCGAGGGTGCCGAGGAGGCGCGCGAGGACCGCGCCAAGCTCGTCGCCATCACCGTGCTCACGAGCATGAATCAGGATGCCTTGAGCGAGATCGGCGTCGAGTCGCCCGTGGCCGAGGAGGCCGCCCGCCTGGCAAAGCTCGCTCAGGCCAACGGCATCGATGGCATCGTGTGCTCGCCGATGGAGGCTCACGACATGCGTGAGCTGCTGGGCCCTGATGCCCTGATCGTGACTCCGGGTGTGCGTCCGGTGGGTGCCGCCTTAGGTGACCAGTCCCGCGTGGCGACGCCTTCCCAGGCTATCGAGCGTGGCGCAAGCCACATTGTGGTGGGCCGTCCCATCACCGGTGCCGACGATCCGGTTGCCGCCTTTGACGCCATCGTCGCTGAGCTGGTCGAAAACGTCGCGTAAAAGATTCCCCTAAGTCACCACTTTTGGGTCTCATTAGCACAAAATAGCCCCTGTGCCTGCGTAATCTTTCCCATCCTTTGTGTGGAATCGCAGGTCAGGGGCTTAACTTTGGGCGCAGTATATTGCACTTTTTGCGGGTATCGTCTAACCTATGGAGCCGCGATTGGGCATTTTGTACGTTCTACGTGCTAAAATGCCAATTATTGAATCAGATATAACCCAACTATTTGGAGGTACGAATGGCACTCCCTCAGCTTACCGATGAGCAGCGCAAGCAGGCTCTTGAGAAGGCTGCTGCCGCACGTCACGCCCGCGCTGAGCTTCGCGAGCAGATCAAGAAGGGCGAGAAGTCCCTCGAGTCCGTGCTCAACTCCGATGACCCCATCGCTTCCCGCATGAAGGTTTCCACCCTCATCGAGTCTCTTCCTGGTTATGGCAAGGCCAAGGCCGCCAAGATCATGGAGGAGCTCGGTATCTCCGCTACCCGTCGCGTCCAGGGCCTCGGCGTCCGTCAGCGCGAGCAGCTCCTCGAGCAGCTGACCAAATAAGTGAGCGCTCAGGATTCCAAGCTCTTTGTGATTTCTGGACCGTCAGGCGCAGGCAAGGGTACGCTCGTCACTCGTGTGCGCGAGCGCCGCTCGAACCTGGGCCTGACGGTTTCGGCTACCACGCGAGCACCACGCAAAGGTGAGGCCGACGGCGTCAACTACTTTTTTCTGACGCGCGAGGAGTTCGACCGCCGCGTGGCAAACGGTGAGTTTGTTGAGTGGGCCGAGGTCCACGGTAACTGCTACGGCACATTGGTGAGCGAGGTTCAGTCCAAGCTCGCCTCTGGTTCGTCTCTCATCTTGGAGATCGATGTCCAGGGTGCCCTGCAGGTCAAGGAGCGTTTCCCCGAGGCCGTGCTGATCTTTATCAAACCACCTTCGCTCGAGGTGCTTCGCGAGCGTCTAGTCGGTCGCGGTACCGAGACGCCCGAGACGATTGAGCTGCGTATGGCAAACGCCGCCGATGAGCTTGCCCTTGCCGACCGCTACGACGAAGTCGTGGTAAATGACGATCTCGACCGCGCGACCGATGAGCTCGTTCGCGTTCTCGATATGCATGAAAGGATCTGAGGTCCGTGTCCGTTGTAAAGCCTTGCATTGACGATCTTCTGGAGAAGACCGATCACAACCGCTTCCTGCTCGCTTCGCTTGCCTCCAAGCGCGCCTGCGACATCAATAGCATGCTGCGTGGCCAGCACAACCGCGTGCTTGCCGTCCAGGATGTCGATGACATCACCATCGGGCTTTCCGGTGCCGACACCATCTCGATGGCTATGGACGAGATTGTCGACGGCGACATCTCTTACGACGAGGCCCGTTACGAGAAGGCGCTCGGCCACAAGGTTGCTGAAGCCTAAATGGCGGCTCGCGTCTGCCTGGTCCACTATCACGAGGTTGGACTGAAGGGTAAGAACCGCGCACATTTTGAGCATATCCTCATGGATAACATCAAGGCGGCCTTGGCCGCCTTTTCCGTGAATGCCGTGTCTCGAATTTCCGGTTATATCCTCGTGACCTTTAACGAGCATCAGGCCGACGAGGCGGCGCGTGTCATTCGCACCGTTCCCGGTGTTGCTCGTGTGTCTTTGGCGTATCACACCAATCGCGACCCTCAGGAGTACTGTGCCGCCGCCGTGAAGGCGCTGCGCGAGTTTGGTTCCTTCGATTCGTTTAAGGTGCACGCCAAGCGCTCCAATACCGACTATGAGCTCACCTCGATTGATATCAATCGTCAGGTGGGCGAGGTGTTGTGTGAGGCCTTCCCCGATAAAAAGGTTCAAATGCACGACCCCGATGCGATGGTGCACGTACTGGTGGTCCAGGGTAGCGTTTATGTGTACGCGCGCTCCGAGCGCGGCGTGGGCGGTCTGCCGGTGGGTTCTGCCGGCAAGGTCGTGACGCTGCTGTCGTCGGGTATTGATTCTCCGGTGGCAACCTGGATGCTCGCGCGTCGCGGCGCGGTGTGCGTGCCGGTACATTTCTCAGGTCGTCCGCAGACGCCCGACACGAGCGAGTATTTGGTGCAGGACATCATCCGTGCGCTTGAGCCGGGTGTCCAGATCGGCCGCCTGTACGTGGTGCCGTTTGGCGACTGCCAGCGTGAGATTTCGGTCACCTGTCCCAGCAACCTGCGCGTGATCATGTATCGCCGCATTATGTATTCGGTTGCCGAGCGCATTGCACACATCGAGGGCGCCAAGGCCATCGTGACGGGCGAATCGCTTGGACAGGTTGCCTCCCAAACGCTTGAGAATATCATGGCCGTTAACGAGGCCGTGAAGATTCCCGTGTTCCGTCCTCTCATCGGTTCGGACAAGCAGGAGATCATCGCGCGCGCCGAGGAGATTGGTACGTTCGATATCTCGACTGAGGTCGCTCCCGACTGCTGCACGCTGTTTATGCCGCGTCGTCCCGAGACGCACGCTAAACTCGATGCCGTGCATGAGGCCTGGGAGTTGTTCGATCACGAGGAGATGATCGAGCGCCTACTCAAGCAGACTGAGTACATCGACTTCGAAAGCAACACGTATAAGGCCCCCAAGACCTTAAAACGCAAACATTCGGAGCTTGCTCCGCGTGAGATTTACCAAGATCACGAGTAAATTTGTGCATAGACCGACGATGCGCCTGCATCGTCGGTCTTTTGCTATCTGGGCTTTTTGCGGCTAAGTGTTCATTTGCTGACGTGTGCCTGAATAAATGGACAGATTTGTGCAAGGTTTTGGTCGGTATTTGGTTTGACCGCTAAAACCGGTTTTGGAGCGTGGCTGTTGCAGGGCTTTTTTCCTGACACGATGGTGTTGGGAGGTTTTGCTATGGCGCAGCGCGAACAACACGAACGGGTCAAAAAGATGGACCGCTGGGCGGACAAGCTGCTCGGTCACAAGGCAGTGGTGATGGCGATACTGGTCGTCATTGCGATGGCGAGCGGCTTGGCGATGGCGACCCTTGGCGGCGGTACTGGCGGCGTGTCGTTTGAGCGCACTGATGGTTCGGGCTCGTTAGTGGAGCCGGGATCCGGCGATGCCTCGAGCGGAAAGACATCCGAAGGCTCTTCGTCTAAGGCGTCTGCCGCGGCAGAGGTTTATGTCGATGTTGATGGTGCCGTTGTGTCGCCCGGTGTATATCGCGTCAAGGACGGCGCGCGGGTGGCTCAGGCGATAGATGCCGCCGGCGGGCTGGCGCCCGAGGCAGACGTTACGGGGCTCAATCGGGCATCCAAGGTCGTCGATGGGCAGAAGATTCACGTTCCAACGGTGGGGGAGCAGCAGGCGTCCATTGCGGAAGCCGGTGTTGATGGTGGGGCTTCCGCATCATTGGGCGTGAGTGGCGCAACGGGCCTAGTCAACATCAATACGGCAAGCGCGGCAGAGCTGCAGACGCTCTCGGGCATCGGTCCCTCCATGGCACAGTCGATTATCGATGAGCGTACAAAGAACGGTGCTTTTGCCTCGGTTGACGATCTGATGCGTGTGTCGGGAATCGGCGAGAAGAAGCTTGCCAAAATCAAAGATTGCATCTGCGTATGAGTGCGACCGAGCGCGAACATGTGATGCCTCCGCGGCCCCTGATGCCGTGGACGATGACCCTGTGTGCCGGCATGTGCATGAGCTGCGCCTTGGTGCTCAACGTGGCCGCTGATGCGCTGCTGAGGGAGCAGGCGCCGGCGGTCGGGCTGCTATGGGCCATTCCCGTTGCGGCGGCGGTATTCGTTGTGCTGGCTCAATCTTGTGCGCGGCTTGCCCCTTTGAAGTGGTGGCTGTATGCCGCGTCCGTCGGTCTCGTGGCGGGAGCGGTCGTCTCGGCGTGGTGGGCTGTGGGCACGCTAGGCGCCTCGAAGGCGCTCGACGGTCGAGCGGCAAGCAGCCTCGAGTTTGTCGTGCAGGGTGATTCATCCATAAACGACGACGTGTATTCCTATACCTGCGAGGCGCGCGCGGACGGTAAGAACTTGGCAACGGTTCGCCTGTCGTGTGACCGCGAGCTCAAGGCCGGGGCGCACGTGCGTGTTATCGGTCGCGTTTCACGTTTTGAGAACGATGCATATGGACGATCGCGCGTGCTCCGAGGCGAGGTGCGCAAGGTTCAAGCCGTTCGGATTGTGCCGGTCGATGAGGGCTCTCCGGGGCCGCTGCTTCGGCTGCGAAATGGGCTGCTAGCGTCCATCGCGCCTGCGACCGACCCGGCGCGTGCGCTCATAGCCGGTGTCGTCTGCGGTCGTTCCGCCGAGCTACGCGCCCAGCCGGCGGGCGACTGGTTTTCGGTGACGGGAACGGCGCATCTTATAGCCGTCTCCGGCAGCCATTTGGCTATCGTGGGATTTGTAATCGAGGGTGTATTGCAAAAAACTCGCTGCTCACGTGGTGTTCAGCGGGCGATATTGGCGATGGCGCTTGTGGGCTACGCTGCCTTTACGGGCGCGTCTCCCTCGGCCGTGCGCGCGTGCTGCATGGTGTTCGCTACGCTTGTTGTAAACGGCGCGGGGCGTCGCCGGCACGGCGCATCGGCGCTCTTCGTAACCATGTCCATCTTTGTGCTACTGCGACCGACGGTGCTGTTCGAGATGGGCTTTCAGCTTTCATGTGCCAGCGTCTTAGCCATTCTGTGCTTTTGCCCCTATGCGACCTACGCTTTGGGTGAGCTGGGTGTGCCATCGGGCGTTGCCAACATACTTTCCGTCACGCTGTGCTCGCAACTGGCAACACTTCCCATTACCATTCCTGCCTTCGGTACGTTCTCGCTCATTGCTCCGCTGGCAAATGCAGTCATCGGTCCGGTGGTGAGCGTACTGCTTGCTGTGTCGATCGTGCTGGTTCCCTTTTCGCTCGTGGAACCGTTGCGGATTTGGGCGCTCGTTGTGCCCATGGTTGCCGCCCGTTGCGCACTGTTCTTCGAGCAGCTGTTTGCCGCCGTGCCTGGTGCATCTGTGAGTGTGCCGCCCGATAGCATGTGGATTTACCTAGTGCCGTGTTTGCTGGCGGTTCTGTTGGTCTGGTGGCCGCGTCCCCGTGCACGTCCTATGGCGGTGGGGCTTTCATGTCTGGTGCTCTTGGCTGCGATTCCGTACGTCTACTGGGATCGATTCGTTCCGCCTTCGGTGACGGTGCTCGATGTGGGCCAGGCGGATGCGATTCTTATCCGCCAGGGCGACGCATTAGCACTCGTCGACTGCGGGCTCGATGAGCGCGTGGTAGCGGCGTTGGTTCGCAATAACGTGCACCATATCGATGCCGTCTTTGTGACGCATTGGGATGAGGATCACTGGGGTGGTCTACCTGCCGTGCTCGAACAGTTTTCGGTCGGAACGATTGCCGTGGCGGCGGATGCGTTGGAGGATGCTCCTGCCGAGGTATTGAATCGACCTGGCGTTGAGTATCGGCAGGTGCGCCGTGGGGATACGGTCGACATCGGCTCATTTTGTGCCCGCGTGATGTGGCCGTTCGAGTCCGTAGATGGCGAGGGAAATGAGGACTCGCTTGTCCTGCTACTCTCTTATGTTCAGGAAGGCAAGAGCCTGCGTATGCTCCTCACTGGTGATGCCGAGCTCGACCAAGAACGGGAATTCGTGCAGGAGGTGGGGGATATCGATGTCCTTAAACTTGGGCATCACGGCTCCAAGGTTTCAGTCGATGGTGAGTTGCTGGATGTCCTGAGACCCGAGCTTTCCCTCGCGAGCGCCGGCAAGGGGAATCGATACGGTCATCCGTCGGATGCCTGCATCGATGCCGTTCAGGAAGCGGGCGGTGCGTTCGCATGCACCATCGAACACGGTGATATCACCATCAGCCCGACCGCAAAGGGCTTTGCGATGCGATGCCAGCGACCGTGACGACGTCGATGGCGTGTGGTGGGCCCCTGGGCTAGAATGGCACGGAACGAATACGAAGGCCTGCGGGAGGGGAGCGTAATGTCCGAAACCGGTCTGCTGCCGGCATATCTGATCGTCGGTACCGACGGCGTCAAGCGCGATCACGCCGTCTCGCGTATGAAGGCGCGTCTGGAAAAGTCGGGAATGGTCGAGTTCAACCTCGACGAGCGCGACATGACCAAGGACCCCGATATCGAGTCCATTATCGGATCGCTTAACACCTTTCCGATGGGCAGCGAGTTTCGCTTGGTAATCCTTGATGGCTGCTCAAAGCTCGCTAAGGCGGTCTCGGAGCCGCTTGTCGACTATCTGGCGAGTCCCAGCCCCACGACGGTCTGCCTCATCATCGCCGACTCGCTTGCCAAGAACACGCGCCTGTATAAGGCGATCGCCAAAATCGACAAGAAGGCCGTGATCGATTGCTCCGGCACCAAGCGCTGGGAGTTACCGCGCCGCGTGCAACAGATGGCGACGCAGCACGGCAAGTCGATCTCGACGGCGGCCGCCGAGGAGCTCGTCTCGCGTTCGGGTGAAAACACTCGCATGCTCGATAACGACTTGGCTAAGCTTGCCCAGATGGTCGAGGCGCCCCAGATTGAGCTTGCCGACGTTGAGCGCTGGATTGTACGTACGGCCGAGGTTCAACCCTGGGACTTTCTCAATGCGGTCTCGGCCCGTGACATGCGCCGTTCGCTCGAGCTCTTCAATCTAATGCCCGCCAAGAGCTACGTGTGGACGTACACATTGCTGTGCGGCCGCATTCGCGAGCTTATCGTTGCCAAGGCGCTCGATGCGCGCGGACAGGGTCGTGAGCTGGCCGCAACGCTCAAACTCCAGTCCTGGCAGGTCAAGAATCACCTGACCTGGGCACGTCGCTTTTCGATGACAGAGCTCGTCGCAGCGCTCGAGGGTGCCGTTGATGTGGAGCTCGCGCTCAAGGGTTCGGCCGATTCTCAGACCGCGCTTTTGCTCTGGATTACGAACATCTTGAGAAAATCGTGATGATACCTGCCTATTTGACAAATTCGTTCTATCCCTTTGAGGGGGAGCGTGCTATAGTAGGCGCTTGCATGACCTCACCGTGTCTCAGAGGTGTCATACATTTTTTGCAAGGAACTCGAAAGGAACTCCAGAAGTGGCAAACATCAAGTCTCAGAAGAAGCGTATCCGCACCAATGAGGCAGCTCGCATGCGTAACAAGGCTGTCAAGTCCGAGCTCAAGACGCTGACCAAGCACGTCCAGTCCGCCGTCGCCGAGGGCGACGCCGAGAAGGCCCAGGCTGCCCTCAAGACCGTCACCAAGCGTCTCGACATGGCTGCCGCCAAGCATGTTATCCACAAGAACCAGGCTTCCAACCGCAAGTCCGGTCTTGCCAAGCTCGTGAACAGCATCAACGCTTAAGTTGTAAATTTCACACCACACAGATTACGCGCATAAATGGAGCCTGTTTTATGGAACAGGCTCCATTTTTTGTACCGCTCGGGTAAGATAGTCCGCATGAATACTTCAATTGACATTTCCCACATCCGCAACTTCTCAATCGTTGCGCACATCGACCATGGCAAGTCCACGATCAGCGATCGCATCCTCGAGCTCACCCATACCGTCGACGAACGCGACATGGAGTCGCAGCTGCTCGACACCATGGATATCGAGCGCGAGCGCGGCATCACGATCAAGTCCAATGCTGTTCGCGTGTCCTATGACGCCGACGATGGCGAGACGTATCAGTTCAATCTGATCGATACGCCGGGCCACGTGGACTTTACCTATGAGGTCTCGCGCTCGCTGGCAGCCTGTGAGGGCGCGGTGCTCGTTGTCGACGCCACACAGGGCGTCGAGGCACAGACCGTCTCCAACGCGACGCTTGCCATGAACGCCAATCTGGACATTGTGCCGGCCATCAACAAGATCGACCTGCCCTCGGCTCATCCCGACGAGGTTAAGACCGAGATCGAGGATGACCTGGCGATCCCTGCCGACGATGCCGTATGCGTATCGGGCAAGACCGGCGAGGGCATTCACGATCTGCTGGAGTCTATTGTCTTTTTGATCTCGCCGCCCAAGGGCGATGCAAACGCGCCGCTCAAAGCGCTCATCCTGGACTCGTATTTCGATGAGTACCGCGGCGTCGTTGCCACGGTCCGTGTCTTTGACGGCTCCATCAAGAAGGGCGATACCCTGCGCATGATGCAGGCAAAGGGCGACTTTTTGGTCGATGGCGTGGGAGTCAAGCGTCCCGCCGAGACCCCGGTCGATGCGCTGACGGTCGGCGAGGTGGGCTACGTGGTCACGGGTCTGAAGGACCCCGAGGCCGTTCGCGTGGGCGATACCCTTACGTGGGCGTCGAACCCCTGCCCCGAGCCGCTTCCCGGTTACCGCGAGGCCAAGCCCATGGTCTATACGGGCCTGTTCCCGATCGATAACAAGGACTACGAGAACCTGCGTGACGCACTCGATAAGCTCCACGTTAACGACCCCTCGTTGGTGTGGGAGCCCGAGACGTCCGTGGCGCTCGGCTTTGGCTTCCGCGTGGGCTTCCTGGGTCTGCTGCACATGGAAGTCGTCAAGGAACGCCTGGAGCGCGAGTTCAACCTGGACCTCATTGCCACGAGTCCCTCGGTCGACTATCACGTCTACAAGACCGACGGCGAAATGATCGATGTCCGCAGCCCGCAGGACCTTCCCGAGGCCACGCGCATCGAGCGTATCGAGGAACCCTACCTCAAGGCAAAGATCATCTGCCCACCTGAGTACACGGGCGCCGTCATGCAGCTCGCCATCGAGCACCGCGGCGTTACGACCGACATGATCCACCTGACGAGCAAATCGGTCGAGATGCGCTTCGATATGCCGCTTGCCGAGCTCATCTTGGACTTCTTTGACCAGCTCAAGAGCCGCACTAAGGGCTATGCCTCGCTCGACTACGAGTTCAACGAGTATCGTCCTTCCGAGCTCGTTAAGCTCGATATCTTGCTTTCTGGCGACGAGGTGGATGCGCTGTCGTTTATCGTGCACAAGGACAAGGCCTATGGCCTGGCCCGCGGTCTGTGCGACAAGCTCAAGGAAATCATTCCGCGCCAGCTGTTCGAGGTGCCTATCCAGGGCGCCATCGGCAACAAGATCATTGCCCGCTCTACCGTCAAAGCGCGCCGCAAGGACGTGCTGGCCAAGTGTTATGGCGGCGATATCTCGCGAAAGCGCAAGCTGCTCGAGAAGCAGAAAGAGGGCAAAAAGCGCATGAAGGCCATCGGCTCGGTCGAGGTTCCGCAGGAGGCCTTTATGGCGATTCTCAAGGTGGACGAGTAGGTCCATGGCACTTTCTGAATACAGCAAGCTGTTGCTTGGCGCCTATGCCGAGCAGCCGTTCCTTATGGCTCCCATGGCGGGCGTGACCGATCCCGCCTATCGCATCATGTGCCGCCGTCGCGGTGCCCATCTTGCCTATAGCGAGATGGTGAGCGTGGCGGGCCTTGCCTATGCCAGCAATAAGACGTGGCGCCTGGTACTGCCGGCCGATGAGGAGCAGCAGATCTGCGTGCAGCTCTTTGGCTCCAAGCCCGATCAGTTTGCGAGCGCTGTTGCTGCCGTCGAGGAGCGTGTGGGCGATCGCCTGTCGCTGATCGATATCAACATGGCCTGCCCGGCTCGCAAGGTCGTCACCAAGGGCGAGGGCTCGGCGCTTATGCGCACTCCCGATCTGGCCGAGCAGATCGTCGAGGCGGCGGTGGGTGCGGCGCATGTGCCCGTGACCGTAAAAATCCGTAAGGGCTTTTACGCCGAAGACCGCAACGCCGCGACGTTTGCCCAGATGCTTGAGGGAGCAGGGGCCGCCGCGGTGGCGGTACATGGTCGCTGCGCCACGCAGCTCTATACGGGCCAGGCCGATTGGTCGGTCGTCGATGAGGTGGCCGACGCCGTCGAGATTCCCGTTATCGGTTCGGGCGATGTGTTCTCGGCAGAGGACGCTGCTGAGCATCTGCAAAGCTCGGGTGCCAGCGCGGTGTTTATCGCGCGCGGCATCTACGGCAATCCATGGGTGTTCGGCGATGCCCGAGCCCTTGCACTCGATGGCACGCCGGTTCCTTCTCGCTCCTCGGTTGAGCGCCTGGATGCCCTGCGCGAGCACCTGACGCTCACGCACGAGCTGTTGCCGCTCATGTCGCGTGCCCGCACGTACGCAAGCTGGTATCTAAAGGGCATGCCCCATGCTGCCGCCTGGCGCGCTCAGGTGGTGCGTTGCTCCACATACGAGGAGTTCATGGCACTGGTCGATGATATCGAGCACGATGTGGTGGCCTGTGAGGCCGCACTTGCCGCCGGCGAGTCGGTGCCCGCTCATCCGTTGGAGGCCTAACGGTGGCCGTTACCGCGCTGTACGTGCATGTGCCGTTTTGCGCCCAAAAATGCCGGTACTGTGACTTTGACTCACGCAGTTTTGCTCCGTGCAACAT
Source organism: Collinsella sp. CLA-ER-H3 (assembly GCF_040092425.1). NCBI lineage: Bacteria > Bacillati > Actinomycetota > Coriobacteriia > Coriobacteriales > Coriobacteriaceae > Collinsella > Collinsella sp. CLA-ER-H3. Next base: position 48,568 of record NZ_JBBNLP010000008.1, on the reverse strand, counting down.
GAGCGTTGCGCTCGATACCTATTTTGAGCAGTTGTATGCGCGCCTCGATGCTTTTGGCGACGCAGGCGCGCTTGCACAGATCCGCACCGTCTATGTTGGCGGCGGCACGCCGTCGCTGGCGGGGGAGCGTTTGGTAGAATTTGCCCGGCGTATCTCTGCGTGGTGCAAGCCTGTTGAGTTTACCTGCGAGGCCAATCCCGAATCGCTGACCGCAGAGCTTGCCACTGCGCTTGCCGGGGTGGGTGTCACGCGCGTCTCTCTGGGCGTGCAAACGCTCGATAACGCCGAACTTACCGCCATCGGCCGCATTCACGATGCCGATCGGGCGCTCGCTGCCATCACGACGGTCAAGGACGCTGGGCTTGTCGTGTCGTGCGACCTGATGTGCGGCCTTCCCGGGCAGACCGACCTAAGCTGGCAGCGCACACTCGATGGCGTGTTGGCGGCGGCGCCGCATCATGTGTCGGTGTACCCGCTCACGCTCGAGGAGGGCACGCCGCTCTATCGCATGGCGTGTCGCGACGAGTCGCTCGAGCCCGACGAGGATTTTCAGGCTGCATGCATGGATGCGGCGCGTGAGCGCCTGAGTGCGGCCGGCTATCACCCGTATGAGGTGGCAAGCTACGCGCTCGACGGCCATGAGTGCGCCCACAACATTGCCTATTGGACCGGACAGGGCTATCTGGGTTTGGGCCGCTCTGCCGCCGGTATGCTCGACGCCGAGGATTTCGATCGCTTGGCTGGGCTGTTTCCCGACGTGCTTGCTCGCGGCGATGCGTATCGCGTGCGCTTGGTGCAACGCGACGATGCCGCGACGACGTTTGATGCCGAGTATCTGTCGCAGCGCGAGGCGGCGGCCGAGGATTTGATGCTTGCCTGTCGCATGACGCGTGGCATTGGGCCCGATCTGTTGGTTCGCTCGGCAAGCGTGATCGCTGCAGATGAGTTGGCGGCGGCCTGCGACCGTGCGGTCGAGTTGGGCCTTGCCACCTGGGTGCCCGATCATATTGAAGGACATGCGGGGCGCGTCACCTCGAAAGACGTTATCGCAGGTCGCGTCCGTGCTCGTTTAGCGCCCACTCACTTGGGCTGGCTCGATGGAAATGTTCTGTTCGAGCTGTTTTGGGATCTAGCTTAGGCCGCTCGGGTAGAATTACCGGAATATATACGCTGCTGTGAGCAGGAGGTTGCCGCGCATGGCGACGATGAACGAAAAAGATTACTACGAGATTCTGGGTGTCTCCAAGGACGCCACCTCGCGTGATATTCAAAAGGCCTTCCAGCAAAAGGCCCGTAAGCTCCATCCGGACGTCAATAAAGAGCCGGATGCCGAGGAAAAGTTTAAAGAGGTTTCCGAGGCCTACGCCGTGCTTTCGGATGAGCAAAAACGTGCGCGCTACGACGCCATGCGTTCTAGCAATCCCTTTGCCGGTGCTCCTACGGCTTCGCCCTATGGTGGCGGCTACGCCGGCAGCACGGGCTATGGCAATCCCTTTGAGGGCGGCTTTCCCTTTGGTGGCGCCTGGGGCCAGCAGCGTCGCGGCCAGGCTGCCTACAATCCCGAGAACGGCGCCAACGTGGTCGTCGATATCAAACTCGACGCCAAGGAGGCCAAGGGCGGTGCCCGCAAGACCGTCCGCTACACGCGCTTCGATACCTGTAGCAACTGCGGCGGCTCGGGCTCCGTTTCGTCTGAGCATGCCCATACCTGCCCGAGCTGCGGTGGCCGCGGCCACATCGACGTCGACCTGTCCTTCCTGTTTGGTGCGGGCACGTTCCAGTCGGTCTGCCCCGAGTGCGGCGGTTCCGGTAAGGTCGTGGCCGACCCCTGCCCCGATTGCGGTGGCAGCGGGCGAACCCGTGTGACCTCCGAACAGACGATTGAGTTTCCTGCCGGCACGCACGATGGCGACGAGGTCCGCATTAGCGGCATGGGCCATGCTGGCACTAACGGTGCCGCGGGCGGCGACCTGGTCGGCCGCGCCCATGTTGAGGCCGAGCGCTTGGAAGGCAAAGCTCGTACTGGCTTTTACCTGATGGGCATTGTGGCGCCGTTTTTGGTGCTGTCGGCCATCTCGGGAGTGTTCTCGGCCTTTGCCGTGATGTGCTTTATTCCGTTTACCATGGGCCTGTTCATGGTGCTTTCGGACGGTGTGCTTCATCGCAGCCTGCTGTGGTGGAAGCGCGGTGCGATGCAGTTTGCCAACGGTTTTGCCAACGGCTTCATGTTCGCGCTCGTGTCGGTTTGGTTCGCGAGCTGCTCGCAACGGGCCATGCTTTCGCCGTATCAAATGCAATAACATCAAACCCTTTGTTTGCGGTCGGCCCAGCTTGGGTATAGGACGCACTGTGACAATAATGAAAGTCGGAAGGATTCGGTCGTGTCGGAAAATAGGGATTACTACGAGGTGCTTGGCGTCGACAGGGATGCCGACGCGCGGACGATTAAGCGTGCGTTTTTAAAGAAGGCCCGTACCGTACATCCGGATGTTTCGGACGATCCCGAGGCCGAGGCCAAGTTCAAGGAGCTCAACGAGGCCTATTCCGTTCTTTCCGATGAGCAGAAGCGTGCTAACTACGACCGTTACGGCACTGCCGACGGTCCTGGTGGTTCGGGCTATGTCGACATCAACGATATCTTTGGTGGCATGGGCATGGACGACCTGTTCTCGTCGTTTTTTGGCGGCGGTGCCGGTGGTGGTGCCCGCAGCCGTCGTGAGCGTCGTCGCGGACGCGACATGGCCATCTCGCTTTCGGTGACGCTCGAGGAGGCGGCGCTCGGTTGCAAAAAGACGATCAGCTATGACCGCCTTGCTCCTTGCGAGGACTGCAACGGTACCGGTAGGGCCGAGGGTGCACAGGAAAAGCAGTGCAGTCGCTGCCACGGTACGGGCTACGTCACGACGGTTCAGCGATCGTTTTTGGGCCAGGTTCAGTCTTCCTCGCCTTGCCCTGACTGCCATGGCGAGGGCACGGTTATCGACCATCCCTGCGAGACCTGCGACGGTCAGGGCCGCACGCCTTCGCACGAAAAGATCGACATCGATATTCCCGCCGGCGTTTCGACCGGTCGCCAGCTGCGTGTGAGCGGCTTTGGCGAGGCCGGCCTTCGCGGCGAGCCTTCGGGCGACCTGATTGTCAACGTGCGCGTCGCCGACCATGAGCGCTTTAAGCGCAACGGTGACGACCTGTACCTGGTGAGCGATATCTCGATTGCGCAGGCTGCGCTCGGCTGCGAGATCGAGGTCGAGGGCATTATGCCCGACGAGGTCGTTAAGGTGACGGTTCCCGCCGGCGCCCAGTACGGCGACACCGTGAGCGTCAATAATTACGGCATGCCGCGCATTGGCGGTGGCGGTTCGCGTGGCCGCCTGATCGTGCAACTGCGCGTGGTCGTTCCCACCAATCTTTCCAATAAGCAACGCGAGCTGCTCCGTGCTTTTGCCGATGAGATGGGCGATGACGTCGCTTCCGGTAAGAAGTCGGTGACCGACCGTATCAAGAGTGCCCTCGACGATATCCTCGATTAAGGAGCCCGCGTGCTCGCACCCCATATTTCCGTCGTCAACCTCGGCTGCCGTGTCAACCGGGTTGAGTCTGACCGTATCACTGCCGATCTTATGCGCCTGGGCTTTGCTATTGTGGAGCCCCAGGATGCCGATCTGATCGTCATTAACACCTGTGCCGTTACGGGCGAGGCCGAGGCCAAGACCCGTAAGGCCGTCCGTCATGCGCTGGCCCATCCAAATGAGCCCTATGTGCTCGTGACCGGTTGCGTGGTCAATTTGCATCCCGAGGAGCTGTTGGAGCTTTCGGATCGCGTGATCGCCGAGCCGTCCAAGATCGATGTCGCCGAACGTGTCTGCGAGGTGCTGGGCGTTGAGTCCGATAGCGTTCCCGCCTGCAGCGATGGCGAGGTGGTCGATGCGCTCGGTCGCTCTCGCCTGGGCGTGAAGATCCAGGATGGCTGCAACCACCGTTGCACCTATTGCATCGTGTGGAAGGCCCGCGGTCCCGAGCGTTCCGTGCCCGTCGAGTCCGTGCTTGAGCAAGTTCGCGAGGCCCAGGAGGCCGGCGTGCCCGAGGTGGTGCTGACCGGTGTGAACCTGGGTGCCTACGATGGCAAGAGCGCGACCGACGAGCATGTCGAAATCGATGAGCTGCTCGAGGCCATCATGGAGCGCACGACTATTGCGCATGTGCGCATTTCCTCGGTCGAACCCATGGATATCTCTGAGCGCCTGCTTAAGGTTATGGCGCGCTATCCGCAGCGTATTGCCCCGTTTTTGCACCTGCCCGTACAGTCCGGCTGTACGGCGACGCTGCATCGCATGGGTCGTCCCTATAGTGCCGAGGCCTTTGTGGACACGGTGCGTATGATTCGTGCCATCTTGCCCCAGGCGTCCCTTTCGTGCGATGTCATCGTCGGTTTTCCCGGCGAGACGGACGAGGAGTTTGAGGAGTCGCTGGCGCTGTGCCGCCGCGTGGGCTTTTCGCGTATGCACGTGTTTCGCTACAGCAGGCGTCCCGGTACCCTTGCTGCCGACATGCCCGACCAGGTGCCGCCTGAGGTTATGGCCGAGCGCAGTCGTCGTATGCGAGCCGCGGCGCAGGAGCTTGCCATTGCCGACGCTCGTCGTCGCGTGGGCACGGTCGAGCGTGCCGTGCTCGAGTATGGTGACAACCTGACGCTCGGCTCGTTCCATCATGCCCGTCTTGACGATACCTGTGGACTTACAGCCCCGTGCCTGCTCGATGTTGCTATCATCGGAGTCGATGATTCCGGCTTGGTCCATGCACGCAGGGAGGTTCATGGAAGCCTCGAAGATTAGACTTACCGTTCCCGAGGGAATTGATCCCTCGCGCGTTTTGGGCGCCGGCGACGGCGTCCTTCGTGCGCTTGAGAGCTTGGTTCGCGCCCATGTGGTCGCCCGTGGCGATAGCATCTCCGTGAGCGGCGACCCGGACGAGGTCGAACTCGTGGCGCGCTTTTTCGAGCACGCTTTTCGCGAGGCGGCCGCCGGGCGCACGCTGTCTGCCGACGATGTCTCTCGCTGCCTGGCCGTCTTGCGCGACGGTGAGCACGAGGCTACGTCGCTTCGCGATGACGTGCTGCTTTCGTATCGCGGCCGCGTCATTCGCCCCAAGACGCTCGGGCAAAAGCGCTATGTGGATGCCATCCGCTCGCATACCATCACGTTTGGCTTGGGTCCTGCCGGTACCGGTAAGACCTATCTGGCTATGGCGCTCGCCGTTGCCGCGCTCAAGCGTCACGAGGTGGGCCGTCTGATCTTGGCGCGTCCGGTTGTCGAGGCGGGGGAGAATCTGGGCTTTTTGCCCGGCACCCTCGAGGAAAAGATCGATCCCTACATGCGTCCGCTTTACGACGCCCTTTTTGACATGATGGATCGCGAGCGCACCGATGAGCTTATGGACCGCGGCGTGATCGAGATCGCCCCGCTTGCCTACATGCGCGGCCGCACGCTGAGTGATGCCTTCGTGGTGCTCGACGAGGCGCAAAATACCACGCCCGAGCAGATGAAGATGTTCCTGACGCGCCTGGGATTCAACTCCAAGTTCGTGATTACCGGCGACCTGAGCCAGCGTGACCTGGTGGGTCGTCGTGGTGGCTTGGCGGATGTCGAGAAGATTTTGGGCCGTGTCGATGATGTCGCATTTTCGCACCTCGAGCGTGCCGACGTGGTGCGCCATGCCCTGGTGGGTCGTATCGTCGAGGCATACGATACTTATGATGATGTGCGCGAGAAGCGCGTACGTGACCGAAAGGAGTCCCGTTGAGTGTATTGATCAGCAACGATGCCGAGCTCGATACGCTGCTCGACGCGCAGGAGGTGGAGCACATCTGCGAGGTTGTGCTTGCCGCCGAGGGCGTTGAGCGTGAAGTCGAGATTTCCCTTTCGTATGTCGACGAGGACGAGATGCATGAGCTCAACCACGAGTGGCGCGGTATCGACCGCACCACCGATGTGCTCTCGTTTGAATGCGACTCGGCCTTTGACGAGGATATTCCCGCCGACGAGACGCTCGAGCTCGGCGATATCATCTTGGCCCCGCAGGTTATTGCCCGTCAGGCCCCCGGTTTTGGCAATAGCCCCGCTGACGAGTGTCGTCTGATGCTCGTACACGGCATGCTGCACTTGCTGGGCTATGACCATATCGAGGACGACGAGGCCGAGGTCATGGAGGCCCGCGAGGACGCCATCCTGCGCGATCTGGCGTTCGAGCGCGGCGAGGACCCCAAGCTAGTCCACGTCGGCCCCATCACCAACCACGCCCACGACTAGGAGCCGTCTATGATTCCCGGATCGAACAAGGACCATCCGTCCTTCTTAAAGTCGTTTTCCTACGCCATGGAGGGCTTCGTCACCGCCGTCAAGACCGAGCGCAACATTAAGGTCATGCTCGTGGCGGGCGTGTGCACCGTCATTGCCGGCTGTATCGTGGGTCTCGACATTGCCGAGTGGGCCACGATTATCATCTGTTGTGGCCTGGTGATTCACGGCGAGCTGTGCAACACCGCTATGGAGGCTATCGTCGACCTGGCGACCCAGGAGCTCCATCCGCTGGCCAAGCGTGCGAAGGACATCGCCGCCGCCTCTGTATACATTCTTTCCATCACCGCCGCGATTGTGGGCGTGCTGGTATTTGCCCACGCGCTTGGCTTTATTTAGAAAGGGATTCCCATGTCCGACAATATGCAGCCTACCGATGAGATCCTGGACGACGAGACTTTGGACGCGGTGGATACCGAGGGGCTCGAGGATGTCGAGGAGTTCGACCCGTTTGAGGGCATGAGCGACGAGGAGCTCGACGCCCTGTGCGACGAGGGCGATAGCCTCGCGGGCTTTGGTGACGTGGAGCCCGGTTTCCGCAGCGGTTTTGTGGCGCTGGTCGGTCGTCCCAACGCCGGCAAGTCCACGCTGCTTAATGCCTGCTATGGCAAAAAGGTCGCCATCACCTCGCCGGTGGCCCAGACGACCCGCCGCCGCATGCGCGCCGTCGTCAACCGTCCCGGCTACCAGCTGGTCTTTGTCGATACCCCGGGTATCCACAAGCCCAAGGACGGTCTGGGATCCGAGCTCAACAAGAGCGCGTTGTTCGAGCTGAACGATGTCGATGTCGTCGCGTTTTTGATTGATGCCACCAAACCGATCGGCAGGGGAGACGCCTGGGTTGCCGAGCGCGTCAGATGCGCCCGTTCCAAGAAGGTCCTGGTGCTCACTAAGGCCGATGAGGCCGACCCCGCACAGGTCATGGAGCAGCTTAAGGCTGCCCACGAGCTCATGGAATATGACGACGAGATCGTGACGTCGTCGGTTAAGAACTTCAATGTCGATGCCTTTATCGAGACCGTTGCGCACTTTTTGCCCGAGGGTCCGCGTTGGTTCCCCGAGGACATGGGTACCGACGCTTCCGATGAGACGCTCGTTGCCGAGTTTGTGCGCGAGAAGGTCTTGCGCCGCACCCGTGATGAGATTCCGCACTCCGTTGGCGTGATCTGCGATGCGCTCGAGCAGACCAAGAAGGTACTGCGCGTGCACGCCACCATTTACGTTGAGCGTGAGGGCCAGAAGGGCATCATCATCGGCAAGGGCGGCGAGATGATCAAGCATATCGGTATCGACGCCCGTCGCGATCTTGAGCGCATTTTTGGCACGCAGGTCTTTTTGGAGCTGGACGTGAAGGTCAAGGCCGGCTGGCGTGACGACGAGGCCCAGATTCGCCGCTTTGGCTATAACGCCGAGGACTAAGGACGCGCGGCGCGCATGGCAGGCTCCCGGACATATCGCACGAAGGTGCTCGTCCTCGATAAGACGAAGCTCAAAGAGACGGACCTGATCCTGACGATGCTTGACGAGCGGGGTCGGCAGGTTCGTGCCGTGGCAAAGGGCGCCCGCAAACCCGGTGGACGCCTGGCTGCGCGCTGCGAGCTGTTCTGTACCGTCGATATGCTGCTCGCGCACGGACGGTCACTCGACGTGGTTTCCCAGGCCGAGCTTATGGAAGCGCCGCTCGGCGCTGCGCCCGATTACGAGACGACTTGCGCCGCAAGCGCGATTGCCGAGGTCGCGCGCGTGTGCTCGTTTGAGGACGCCGAGGACCCGTTTACCTTTGCCATCACGCAGCGGGCGCTCACACTTGTCGGCAGCGGGCTCGACGCGGCGCATATGGACCTGCTCGTGGCGGCATATGTCTTTAAGCTGTTGTCGCACGTTGGCTATCGACCCGATTTTTCGGCCTGCGTGCTGTGCGGAGACCCCATGCTGTCGTATTTTTCGCCCCAGGCGGGCGGCCTCATGTGCGGGTCGTGCGCGTCGAGCGTTCCAGGTGCCGAACTGGTGTCGACCGGTGAGGCCGCATGGCTGCGCGCCCTCATGTCCATGACCTTCGATGCGCTTTTGGCCGAGCGAATCGACCCGCATACCGCAGCCTTTTTGCTGGGGCTTTCGCATGTTTGGGCTGCGACGCACACCGATCAGCGCCTCCGTGCGATGGAATTCATGTTGGGTCGGTGATGATGCGCAGGCGCGGGCTGCTTGTGGTAACATACCGACCTGTTGGTACCTCGACCTTGGTTGCTCGCTCCACCGGCGGCTTCCCAGTCCGAGGCGAATCGAGTCGCCCGATGGCGACGCAAAAAGAAAGGTGAAACAATGACTGTTTCCAAAGAGCGCAAGGCGGAGCTGACTGCCCAGTTCGGTAACACCCCGGTCGACACCGGCAACCCCAAGGTTCAGGTCGCCATCCTGTCCGAGCGCATCAAGGAGCTGACCGAGCACATGAAGTCCCACCAGAAGGACTTCCACACCCGTCGTGGTCTGCTCATGCTCGTCGGTCGTCGTCGTCGTCTTCTCTCCTACATCAAGAAGAACGACATCGTCGAGTACCGTGAGCTCATCAAGGCTCTGGGCATCCGCGACAACATCCAGTAGGATTTGTACATGCTAAGAGCGTCCTGCGCAGCGGGGCGCTCTTTTTGTGTAAGGGCGCGAACAATCACGCTCTGAAGCGTGGCGGGGGCAGGGGGTCCGCGTCACATGAGAAGCCCGCAGGCAAGGGGCCTGTGGGGTAAAGGAGAACAATGACACTCGTATCCAAGACCTTTGAGCTGTACGGCAAGACCTACACCTTTGAGTCGGGCGAGCTTGCCAAGCAGGCCACCGGCGCCTGCCTGGTCAAGCAGGGCGACACCACGATGCTCGATACCGTGGTCGTCTCCAAGGAGCGCAAGAACTATGACTTCTTCCCGCTGACCGTCGACTTCAACGAGAAGATGTACGCTGCCGGCCGCATCCCGGGTGGCTACCTCAAGCGTGAGGGCCGTCCCAGCGAGAAGGCCACGCTCACCGCGCGCATGATCGACCGTCCGATTCGCCCGAGCTTCCCGGACGGCTTCCGCAACGAGGTGCACATCGTCGCTACCTCGCTTGTCGCCGACCAGGTCAACCCCTTTGACGTCATCAACGTCATGGGTGCTTCCCTGGCCATGACGCTCGGCGGCGTGCCCTTCGAGGGCCCGCTTGCCTGCGTGCGCATCGGCCGTAACGTGGAGACCGGCGAGTTTATCGTCAACCCCACCTACGAGGAGCGCGAGAACTCCGATCTGGACTTGGAGCTGGGCGGCTCCGCCGACTTCATCTCGATGGTCGAGGCCGGCGCCGAGGAGATCTCTGAGGACGACATGCTCGCCGCCATGAAGTTTGGCCAGGAGGCCCTTGCTGGCTTCTGCCAGGCTCAGGATGAGTTCGTCGCCGAGTGGGAGCAGGTCAACGGCCCCATCGTCAAGAAGGAGTACCCGCTCGACCAGCCCGTCGAGGAGGTCCAGGAGCGCATCTTCGCCCACTACGACGAGATGGCAGCCGCCTTGCGCGACGCCGACAAGCTCTCCCGTATCGGCAAGGTCGAGGCTCTGAAGGAGTCCATCCGCGCCGAGTTCACCGAGGAGGAGCAGGCTGCTTGGGAGCGCGAGATCCCCGTGGCGCTCAAGAAGCTCGAGAAGAAGGCCATGCGCACCATGGTCGTCGAGACCGGCGAGCGCGTCGACGGCCGTGCCGCCGACGAGATCCGTCCTATCATGGTGAAGGACAACTACCTGCCGCTCGTTCACGGCTCCGGCCTGTTCCAGCGCGGTCAGACTCAGGTGCTCTCCGTCCTGTCGCTCGGTATGCTCAACGAGGGCCAGCGTCTGGATACCATCGAGCCCACCGAGGGCAAGCGCTACATGCACCACTACAACTTCCCGCCGTTTTGCACCGGCGAGACCGGCCGCATGGGCAGCCCCAAGCGCCGCGAGATCGGTCACGGCAACCTGGCTGAGCGCGCTCTGCTTCCGGTGCTTCCCGACGAGAACGAGTTCCCCTACGCCATCCGCGTGGTCTCCGAGGTCATGGAGTCCAACGGCTCCTCTTCGATGGCTTCGACCTGCGGTTCCACGCTCGCCCTTATGGACGGCGGCGTGCCCATTAAGCGCCCGGTCTCCGGTATCGCCATGGGCCTGATCCAGGAGGAGGGCAAGACCGTGGTCCTGTCCGACATCCAGGGTCTCGAGGACTTCCTGGGCGACATGGACTTTAAGGTCACCGGCACCACCGAGGGCATCACCGCCCTGCAGATGGACAACAAGGCCACCGGCCTCACCTTCGATATCCTGGCCCGCGCTCTGCAGCAGGCCAAGGAGGGTCGCGCCTTCATCCTGCAGAAGATGCTCGATGTTATCCCCGAGCCGCGCCACACTACGCGCAGCACCGCTCCGCGCATCGTTTCCATCCAGGTTCCGACCGACAAGATCCGCGACGTCATAGGTTCCGGCGGTAAGGTCATCCGTGGTATCCAGGATGAGACCGGCGCTTCGGTCGACATCCAGGAGGACGGCACCGTCTTTGTCGGCGGCACCGGCGAGTCCGTCGACCAGGCCGTCGAGCGCATCAAGCTCATCATCAAGGTTCCCGAGCCGGGCGAGGAGTACACCGGTCGCGTGGTCTCCATCCAGCCCTTCGGCGCCTTCGTTAACCTGCTGCCCGGTAAGGACGGCCTGCTGCACATCTCCCGCGTCGCCAAGGGCCGCGTGGAGAAGGTCGAGGACGTCCTCAACGTGGGCGACGAGGTCAAGGTCGTTGTCATCGAGGTCGACGATCGCGGCAAGATCTCGCTCGATCGTCTTGACAAGCCCGAGGCCCCGGCTCGCGCCGAGGGTGCCTCCGAGGGCGACGGCGAGCACTTCCAGCGTCGTGAGCGCTCCGAGCGTAGCGACCGTCCGCGCCGTCCCGGCGACAACGGAGGCCGCAAGCCCCGCCGTCACCACGACGCCGAGTAGCAGCTCCACATAAGCAGTTCAACAAGGGCGACTCCGCAATGGGGTCGCCCTTTTGCTTGCGCCCGGGAGGGACGCATATGAAGTTTCCTGCTCTTCAGTCCTGCGCAAGACGGAAAGCACATTAAGTGCTTTCCTTTGCGTGCGGAACTCGCGATAAACTTCATATGCGTCCCTCCCGGGCGCAAGCAAAAGGGCTGGTTAATGCCGCTCGCTATTTAGTTAGACAGTCTATTCAGTAGTCAGATTACAGATCTGTAGATAACCGCAGCAGCATCTTCCCAGATAAAACCGACCAAAATAAATCTGTCTCTATTTGGCAGGTTTCCCGTGGGGCGGGCACTGATGAAGTTTATCGCGAGTTCCGCACGAACAGGAGGCCACTTAATGTGGCCTCCGTCGTGAGCAGGACTGTAGAGCAGGAAACTTCATCAGTGCCCGCCCCACGGGAAACCGGCGGGATGGACCAGTTCAGATGGGGCTTTGATGCATGGGTGGTCTGTTGGTGGGCAAATGGGTATCATACTGTGGTTACTGCGTCGACTCTGTGATGCATGTTTGTACGTTCCCGGCGGTCGGTTTGCCAGAAGCGCCCCGTCGGTTGTTCCAGACCCGTTTCGAAGAAAGGAAACCACACTAACCTATGGCAGCTAAAAAATCATCTCCCTTGAAGATCATTCCGCTCGGCGGCCTTGACGGCATCGGCAAGAACATGACGGTCTTCGAGTGCGGCGACGACATGGTGCTCGTCGACGCCGGTCTCATGTTCCCGGATGACTCCCAGCCTGGTATCGATCTGGTGCTTCCCGACTACACCTATGTTCTGGAGAACGAGGAGAAGCTCCGCGGTATCGTCGTCACCCACGGCCACGAGGACCACACCGGTTCGCTTCCGTACCTGCTGCAGGACCTCAACAATAAGGTGCCCATCTTCTCGAGCAAGCTGACGCTTGGCTTTATCGAGGGCAAGCTTTCTGAGTTCCGCATCCGCGCACCCAAGTTCCGCGAGGTCAAGGGCGGCAGCCATGTCAACCTCGGCGGCATCTCGCTCGACTTCTTCTCGATGACGCACTCCATCCCCGGCGCTCTGGGCGTGTTCATCCGCACAAATCAGGGCACCGTTATGCACACCGGCGACTTTAAGCTCGACCAGACGCCCATCGATGGCGTCACGCCCGACTATGCCGCTATCAGCCGCTTTGCTAAGCAGGGCATCGACCTACTGCTTTCCGACTCCACCAATGCCACGGTTCCCGGCTTTACCAAGTCAGAGGCCGAGGTTGGTCCCAACCTGCTGCACGCCATCAAGAACGCCCCGGGTCGCGTGTTCGTCGCGTCGTTCTCGAGCCACATCCATCGTTTGCAGCAGATCTGCGATGCCGCCCGCAAGTGCGGCCGTAAGGTCGTTGTGACCGGTCGCTCCATGCTCACTAACACCCGCGTGGCGCGCGAGCTTGGCTACCTCAACATCGACGACGCCGATATCATCGATGCCTTTGACATTGATAACCTGCCTGACGACAAGATTGTCGTCATGTGCACCGGTTCGCAGGGCGAGCCGCTGTCGGCCCTGTCCCGCATGGCCAATGGCGAGCACAAGACGCTCTCCATCCACGAGGGCGATACCGTTATCCTCTCGGCAACTCCTGTTCCCGGCAATGAGAAAGCCGTCCAGCAGGTCGTCAACAGCCTGGCCAAGCTCGGCTGCGACGTGTGGGATAAGAACCGCGCTCTCGTTCACGTTTCCGGTCACGGTAGCCAGGAGGAGCTTAAGCTCCTGATGGCCATGGCCAAGCCCACGTACTTTATGCCGGTTCACGGTGAGGCCGTGCATCTGCGCGCCCATGCCCAGCTGGCCCGCAAGATGGGCATCAAGGATGATCACATCTTTATCCTCGATAACGGCGACACGCTCGAGATGCGCGGTGGTATCGTCAAGCGTGGTACGCCCGTCGAGTCCGGCGTCGTCTACGTCGACGGCCTGCGTATCGGCGATACCGACCCCATCGTCCTGCGCGATCGCCAGAAGCTCGCCAATGACGGTATGGTCACGGCCGTCGCCATCGTCTCGCTCAAGCACAAGAAGATTGAGGCCATCGAGTTCTCGGGCCGCGGCGTCTCGTTTGCCATCGACGACCAGTTCTCCGAGGATGCCTCCGCGTCTATTATGAAGACGATTGAGAAGGGCAAGTTCAGCTTTACGAGCAGCGGTTCCGATGCCATTCGCAAGGCCGTGCGCGACTCGCTCTCTAACTTTATCTGGAGTCGTACGCGCACTCGTCCGATGATCATCCCGGTCGTCATGGAGGTTTAGTTTGGCGCGCGGATCTGCACAAAACGCCAAAGGCAATAAAGCCAACAACCAACCGGCATCTGCTAAGGGTGCCGGTTCCCATCTTCGTGCCAATAAGGGCCACGAGACCGACTTCGACGATTTTGAGCCCCTGGTCGAGCCCTCGGCCAACCGCGATATCGCCGGCGTGGTCATCGCCGTTTTGGCGATTGCGTCCTTCATTGCCGTGATTTCGCCGGCGACTGCACCCGTTACGGCTGCGGTTGCCGGTTTCTACCACCTGGGCTTTGGTCTGGGCGCCTACGTGCTGCCGATCGTTATTTTGCTGTTTGCCGCCACGCTCTTTTTAGGCGAGGACTCGCCGCTCAACGTGCGCTCTGTTGCGGGCGGAGCCGTGGTCTTTATCGCCGTCGTCTCCATTCTTTCGCTGATGGTGCCGGGTACGAGTGTCTCGTGTGACCTTATGTTCACGCCGCAAAATTTGTCCGCCTCGGGTGGCTACATCGGTGCGTTTATTGCGAGTGCGCTGCAGAATGCCCTGGGTAAGCCTATCGCGATGGTAGTCCTGTTGGGCCTTGTCGTCGTGGGCTTGGTCATCATCGGCTTTTCGGTGGGTGGCGTGCTGCGCTCTGCTCGCGACCGTGCGGCCGATTTTGCCGAGCGCCGTCGTGCCGATGTCAACGCCAGCCCGTGGGGTGACGACGAAGCCCTGTCGGTGCCCGGCGTTGCCCGTCCGCACCTGAGCATTCTTCGTCAAAAGGGCTCCGATGCTGCCGTGACCACGGTCATGGACAACGATGTGGACCCGGTTTTGGACGATGACGACGAGGACGAGAATCCGTTTGTCGACGTGTCCGAGTCGGTTGAGGTTGAGCGCGCTAAGACGACGCTGCTGCCGCGCCGCCATGCCAAGAAGGGCAAGGCTGCGCCTAAGCTCAATACAAGCGAGCCCGACCCGTCTTGGTCCGATAGCGAGATTGAGCTCACCGAGGGCGATGACGAGGACGACGAGGCTCCGATTGAGACCGCAAAGACAACTTTGCTGCCGCGTCGCCATGCAAAGCGCGACCAGGTAACCGGCCAGCTTTCGATGGAAGACGACCCCGATAAGATCGACGAGTTCGAGCCGCCGTTTGCCGTGAATCCTGTCTCGGCAGCACCTCAGATTCCCGACTTCTTGAAGCATCCCAAGGTTGCCGATGCGCCTGCCTCGAGTGCCGTCGAATCGGCTGCGGCTAGCGATGGGGGAGCGGACGGTGGCGCCGCAGATAACGAGGGCGAAGAAGAGGACGGCCTCAAGCTTCCGCCGCTCGAAATCCTGCATGCCAACCCGCAGTCGGCTTCCGCCGCGTCTTCGGACAAGGAGTTGGAGCAGACCGCTGAGTCACTGCAATCCACCTTGCTTGAGTTTGGCCGCAGTGCCCGCGTGGTCGGCTGGATCGCCGGCCCCACGGTGACGACCTTTAAGCTGCAACCTGGTGAGGGCGAGCGCGTGAGCAAGATTTCGAGCCTCGAGGACGATATCGCGCTTTCGCTCGCTGCCCAGTCGGTACGTATCTTTGCCCCGATCCCCGGCACGTCGCTCGTGGGTATCGAGATCCCCAATCGCAAGCGCCAGAACGTCAACCTGGGCGACGTGCTGCCCTATGTGAAGGGCGGTCCGCTCGAGCTGGCCATCGGTCGCGATGCCGAGGGTACGCCGGTCGTCGCCGACCTCGCCAAGATGCCCCACCTGCTGATCGCCGGCACGACCGGTTCTGGTAAGTCGGTGATGATCAACTCCATCATCACGACCCTGCTCATGCGCGCGCTTCCCGAGGACGTTCGCCTGATCATGGTCGACCCCAAGCGCGTCGAGCTTGCGGGCTATAACGGTCTGCCGCATCTTTACGTGCCTGTAGTGACCGAGCCCAAGCAGGCCGCGAGCGCTCTGCAATGGGCCGTGTCCGAGATGGAGCGTCGCCTGAAGGTCTTCGAGCGTCTCAATGTACGTAAGATCTCGACCTATAACGAAAAGCAGGCCGCCGGCGAGTTTGAACATTACGATAACCCGCCGCAAAAGATGCCCTATCTGGTCATTATCATCGACGAGCTCTCGGACCTGATGATGGTCGCCGGTAAGGATGTCGAGGCCTCGATCGTGCGTATTGCTCAGCTGGGCCGTGCCGCCGGTATCCACCTTATCGTGGCCACGCAGCGCCCGAGCTCCAACGTGGTGACGGGCCTCATTAAGGCCAACATCACCAACCGCATCGCCTTTAACGTCGCCACGGGCATCGACTCGCGCGTCATCATCGACCAGATGGGTGCCGAAAAGCTCACCGGTTTGGGCGACATGCTGTTCTCCAAGGTCGACTGGGGCAAGCCTCGCCGTATTCAGGGCTGCTTTGTCTCGGACGATGAAATCAACGAGATTGTCGAGTTCGTCAAGTCGCAAAGCGAGCCCGACTACCATGAGGAGATCCTGTCGGCTGTGGCGCCCGCTTCCATGTCCATGGCGGGTGGCGGCATTGTCCGCACCGGAGTTGCCGAGCCGCAAGACGATGATCCGCTCATTTGGGAAGCCGCCCATATTGTGGTGGAATCGCAGCTGGGCTCCACATCTGGCCTGCAACGCCGCCTTAAGGTTGGCTATGCGCGCGCCGGGCGTATTATGGACATGCTGGAAGAAAAGGGTGTCGTCGGTCCGCCCGACGGTTCCAAGCCGCGCGAGGTCCTGCTGGACGAGGAGGGGCTTGCCGCGCTGGAATCTGTCGACGCCGAGATGGCACGTGAAGATCGTGAGTTTGGAGGATTCTGATGGCTGCACGCTTTGGTGACATGCTGCTCGAGCAGCGTCGCCGAATGGGCCTTTCCATTCAGCAAGTCGCCAACACCATCAAAATCAGGCCGCAGATCATCGAGTTTTTCGAGACTGGTAACTTTGCTTCGATGCCGCCGCGCGGCTATGCGCAGGGCATGATTTCGAGCTATGCTCGCTTTTTGGGCCTCAATCCGCGCGAGGTCGTCAATGCCTACTTTGACGACCTGATGGCATACGAACGCGAGACGTCCCAGCAGGGCGGTCGTTTTCAGGACGCCGCCGGCTACGTCAATTCGCGTTCCTCGGTGGACAACGGGCGCTTCCTGATGGTTCAGGGCGGTCGTTCGACCCGCTATGGACAGCGTCCTCAGCAGGCCGGTTATATTACCGAGACGGGTTCAGGCGAGGAGATTCGCTCACAGCGTGACCGGTTCCGCAGTACGCCGATGCCCGAGGACCGTGCGCTTCCCGCTGCCCGCGGCGTGGCGCGTGACCCTCGTGCCGGCTACGGCGACGGTGGCTATTCCGATCGCGGTTACCGTGGTGCCTCTGTGGGACGCTCTCGCGGTGGCTATGCGGATGCCGATACCACGCAGGTGACGCCGCGTCTTCGCTCTCAATCACAACCGTATGGCCAGCGCTCCTCGGCTTCGCGTTCGGGCCAGCGTGGCTATCAAGGCCGCGGTGAACTTGCGCCCCGCTCGGGTCAGCGCAGCCTTCAGGGCCAGGGCGGCTATCGCGGCCGTTCCGATAGCAATCGCGGTCGTATGTCTCAGGGAAGCGGCCGCAGCAGTTCCGGTCGTGGACGCGGCGGATCACGTACTCCTCAAAACAACGGGCTCGATCCGCGTATCGTCTACGCCGGCATCGGCGCCGTTGCGCTGCTGTTGATTGTGCTTATCGTGGTGCTTCTGCGCGGTTGCGCATCTTCGGCGCCCGAGAACACGCCCGAGACGCCCACTGCTACCAAGATGACGACCAAGAAGTCTTCTAAGAAGACCGAAACGGTTGACGAGGACGAAGACACCGATGAGGCGACGGATGAGTCGACCGATTCGGACGCCACCAAGACGACGGCTAAAAAGGAAGAGAACGATGTAACGAAGGTCAAGGTCTCCGTTGCCAAGGGAAAGACCGCGTGGATTGAGGTCAAGGTCGACGGCAAGTCGGTCTATGGCGCCCAGGCGACTGGCCCCTTTGAGCAGGAGTACACGCCCGAGTCCTCGATCGAGATCACCACGTCCAAGCCTTCCGATGTCACCGTTACCAAGAACGGTGAAAAGGTTCGTTACGATACCAAGACCTCGGGCGTGGCGCGTGTGACGATCACCGTTCCCAAGAAGGAGACGACTGATTCCGAGAATGGTGAAAGTTCTGATGGTACCGACACCACCGATGGTACCGATACCACCGACGGTACCGATGCCCAGTCCACGGATGGCGCCGATACCGCAACTGACGGTCAGACGCCCACCGATTCTACCGACTATTCGTACGATAGCTACTAAGCCGCTCGTACGCGAAAGGAAACATCATGGCTAAAGATTCCAGCTTCGACGTCGTGTCCGAGGTCAACATGCAAGAGGTCGACAACGCCTTCCAGCAGACCACGCGCGAGATTTCCCAGCGCTATGACCTTAAGGATTCTGGCGCCACGATCGAGCTTTCGAAGGGCGACAAGCTCTTTACGATCAACGCCCCGGCCGACTTTGTCTCCAAACAGATTATCGACGTGTTGAGCTCCAAGCTCATCAAGCGCGGCATCGACCTCAAGGCTGTCTCGTGGGATGCTCCGCAGGCGGCGTCGGGCGGCACCGTGCGCGTGCTCGGCCATATCGTCGAGGGTATCGACCAGGCGACCGCCAAGAAGATCAACAAGGACATCAAGGACCAAAAGCTCAAGGTCAAGGTGACCATCGAGGCCGACAAACTGCGTGTTTCCTCTGCTTCGAAGGACGCGTTGCAGACCGTGATCCAGTTCCTGCGCGACCAGGACTACGGCCAGCCGCTGCAGTTCACCAACTACCGCTAATATCAATCGAAAGGACCGCTCTCCAACATGGATACACCGTTGGGCTCCGTGCTCTACATCACCCTCGGGTGCGCTAAGAACGAGGTTGACACCGACCGCATGCGTTCTCTTTTGACCGCCGCGGGCTACGAGGAGGCATTCGACCCGCAGGATGCCGATATCGCCATCGTCAATACATGTTCGTTCCTCGCCTCCGCAACGTCCGAGAGCATCGAGACCACGCTCGAGCTCGCCAACGAGGTTCAGGACGGCGTTCGTTCTTGCCCCATCGTCATGTGCGGCTGCGTGCCGTCGCGCTATGGCGATGACCTGCCTGACGAGCTGCCCGAGGTCGCTGCCTTTGTGAAGGCCGACGAGGAAGACGGCATCGTGGCGGTCATCGATGGCGTGCTGGGTGTCGAGCGTGAGATTGCAGCCTATATCCCGCAGGTCAAACGTACCGTCGAGGGTGCTGTCGCCTACGTCAAGATTTCCGATGGCTGCAACCGCTTCTGCAGCTTCTGCATGATTCCCTACATCCGCGGCCGCTATCATTCGCGCAATGCCGAGAGCATCATCTCCGAGGTGCGCGACCTGGTTGCCGGCGGTGTGCGCGAGATCGTGCTGATCGGCCAGGACACGGGCATCTGGGGTACCGACTTTGCCGACGAGGACGTCGCCGATGGCTCGCCGCGCAATCTGGCGCAGCTGCTGCGTGCCGTCGCCGAGGCCGTACACCCGCACAACGTCTGGGTCCGCGTGCTCTATCTGCAGCCCGAGGGCATGACTGACGAACTCATCGAGACGATTCGCGATACGCCCGAGGTGCTGCCCTATATCGATATCCCCGTGCAGCACTGCGACGCGTGCATTCTTAAGGCCATGCGTCGCTCCGGTTCGCGCCAGGAGCTCGAGGATCTGTTCCGCGACCTTCGCGAGCGCATCCCCGGCATCGTGATTCGTTCCACGGCCATGGTCGGCTTCCCGACCGAGACCGACGACGAGTTCCGCGACCTTATCGACTTTATGGACACCGTCGGCTTTGACTACACGAGTGTCTTTGCCTACTCGCGTGAGGAAGGTAGCCTGGCCGCCAAGATGGAGGGCCAGGTCGATGAGGAGGTTAAGCTCGAGCGCGCCCAGGAGGCCATGGACCTGGCCGAGTCGCTCGGTTTTGCCGCCACCGCCGCCCATGTGGGCGAGCGAGCCCAGGTAATCGTCGACGGTATCGAAGAGACCGAGGATGGCGCCGAGCTGATCGGCCATGCCTGGTTCCAGGCGCCCGATTCCGATGGCGCGGTGCATCTGGACGCCAGCGAGGCGTCCGTGGGCGATATTCTGACCGTCGAGTTTACCGATAGCTTCTGCTACGAGCTTATCGGTCATGTTGTGGAGTAGGAGAGCGTCGTGGCTAACGAGAGTAATAAGGAACTGACGAGTGTCTGGACGCCCGCCAACATCGTGACGTGCGTTCGCATCGTCTTTATCCCGGTGTTCATGATCGTGTCGGCGCTTTCTCACACGAGTGTTGCCGGTACGGATTGGAGCACCTTCGACGGCCCGCTCGCCGCCGCTGCCTTCATTCTGTATGTGATCCTGTCGTGCACCGATAAGGTCGACGGTTATCTGGCGCGTTCGCGCAACGAGATCACCGACTTCGGTAAATTCTTGGACCCCATCGCCGATAAGCTGCTCGTGTTCTCGGCCCTGCTGCTGTTCTTGGATTTTGGCGCAGTGACCGTGTGGTCCGTGTTCATTATCCTGTTCCGTGAGCTTCTGGTGAGCGCCCTTCGCATGGTCGCGAGTGCGGCCGGTGTGGTCGTTGCGGCCGATAAGCTCGGCAAGTACAAGACGGCAACCACGATGGTCTCCATTTGCGGTTGCCTGTGCGTTTTTGCTATGGCCGGCTTGCACCTTGGCCCGGTGGCGCTAACGCTCGGCATCTACTCGGTGTCGCGCTTCCTGTACGCCGTTGCCGTTGTCCTGACCGTTATCTCGGGCGCCCAGTACTTCTGGAACTGCCGCAAGATCGTCTTTTCGGTCTAGGTCCTGGTGGGTATGACGGACTCTTTTGAGCAGATTTCCGCACATAACGAGGAGCTGGCGCGTGATATTGTCGAGCGCGCGAGCGCTCGGGGCGTGACGGTTTCGACGGCTGAGTCGCTGACGGCGGGTATGATCGCCTCGACGATTGCCGATATCCCGGGCGCCTCGGCGGTGCTGCGTGGCGGTGCGGTGACCTATTGCGATGAGATTAAGCATCGCGTTCTTGGTGTTGAGCAGGAGACGCTTGACCGCTATACCGCGGTGTCGCATCAGACCACGCGCGAGATGGCGGTGGGTTCGCTGGAGCTGTACCAGAGCGATATTGCAGTGAGCGCAACGGGTTATGCCGGCCCCGGCGGTGGCACTGAGGACGATCCGGCGGGCACTTTCTATATTGGCTGGGCGCATCGTTCCGCCGATGGGGGCGTGCCGGTTGTGGACTCTGTGCGCTGCCACTATGAGGGCGACCGTTCGTGTGTTCGTGCCCATGCGGTCACGGAGGCATTGGGTCGCATTGCCCTTGTGCTCAACTCTATGGAATAGACGTGTTTTAAGGGGCCTTCGAGCCCCTTAATTGTGGAGATAGGGACCTTAGGCTCATTTGGCGTTTGTGCTGGTTGTAGATGTATTTTTGCCTGCCTTGTTCATATTTGGTCCTTTGTGGTCAAGCATTTGGTCAGTGTTTGGTCGGCGTTTGGTTGGGTTTTGGAAAGACCGCCTGCATATGATTGGCCTGAACGGTTGACCACGAACAGCCGTTCGTTTATTATCGATGCAGGTTGTTAAGAGGAGGGCTATTCATGGCCAAGAATTCAGGTCCCGTACGTACCGTTCATGCTCGCACGACGGGTAAAGAGCGCGATGAGATGATCGCCACCACCAAGGCCGAGATCGAGAAGAAATTCGGCCAGGGTTCCATCATGAGGTACGGCGACGGTGGTCCCGAGCTCGAGGTCGAGGCCATTCCCACGGGCGCCCTGGCCCTCGATGCCGCGCTGGGTATCGGCGGCGTGCCGCGCGGCCGTATCGTCGAGATTTACGGTCCTGAGTCCTCCGGTAAGACGACGCTTTCGCTCGAGATTTTGGCAGAGGCCCAGGCAATGGGTGGCGTTGTGGCATTTATCGATGCCGAGCATGCGCTCGATCCCACGTATGCCGCGCGCATTGGCGTGGATATCGACGAGGTACTGATTTCCCAGCCCGATACGGGTGAGCAGGCGCTCGAGATCGTTGACATGCTCGTGCGTTCCGGCGCCATCGATGCCATCGTCGTCGACTCTGTCGCCGCGCTGACCCCGCGTGCCGAGATCGAGGGAGAAATCGGCGACACTACGGTCGGTCTTCAGGCTCGCCTGATGAGCCAGGCGCTCCGTAAGCTCGCCGGCTCGCTTTCTAAGTCCAACACGACGTGCATCTTCATTAATCAGCTGCGTGAGAAGATCGGCGTCATGTTCGGCAACCCCGAGACTACGACGGGCGGCCGCGCCCTTAAGTTTTTCTCTTCGGTGCGTATCGACATTCGCCGTATCGACAGCATTAAGCTTAAGGACGAGGTTATCGGTAACCGCGTGCGCGCCAAGGTCGTTAAGAACAAGGTGGCAGCTCCGTTCCGTTCTGCTGAGTTCGACATCATGTACGGTACGGGCATCTCTAAGGAGGGCTCGATTCTGGACATGGCTGTCGAGTGCGGCATCTGCAAGAAGATGGGCTCCTGGTTTGCCTATGGCGAGGACAAGCTCGGCAACGGTCGCGAGGCCGCCAAGGCGTTCCTGCGCGAACACCCCGATTGCGCTGACGAGATTGAGCATAAGGTCCGCCTTGCCTGCGGACTTGAGTTTGATGACGATGCTCCGTCCGAGGTCGAGCTGACCGATCAGCCTGCGCCTGAGGAGTTTGACGAGCTTTACGCCATCGATGGTTCCGCCATGCTCGATGATGACGACGAGTAGCGGTTACGCTCATGTCGTATACGGTGACCGAGGCCACGGTCGTCTTTCCCGATAAGAAGGCGGCCTCCTCGTTCTCGAGCGGGTATGCGTCCAAAAAGCCTTGCGCACATATCGATTGTGAGCTTGAGGGCGGTTTTGAGCGGTCCATTTGGATTCCCGTGCGGGTCGCGCGGCTGTATGTCAAAAACCGCCCCGATCTTCCCTGTGATTGGGACAACTTCCGTGAGGCGGTGCAGCTCATTGAGCGTAAATGTGCACTTACCATGGTGACCGAGATGTTATCGCGCCGCGACCATGCGACGGGTGAGGTCCGTGACAAGCTGGCTCGCTACGGCTTTCACCAGCCTGCGATCGATTTCGCCGTCGAGCGCGCCACCGAGTATCGCTTTTTAGACGAGAGCCGCTTTTGCTCGTACTTTATCGAGGAGCGCAAGCGGCGCGGTTGGGGACAGCGCAAAATCGAGACCGAGCTCAAGCGACGTCATGTCGTGCTCGATGACATTCCCGGTTATCCCGAGGATTATTTTGCCGTCGAAGACGATTTGACGCGTGCGTCAGCCCTGCTCGCCAAGCGTCGTGTTCCAGAGACGCGCGGATTCGAAAAACTGGTTCGGTTTTTGATGGGCAAGGGCTTCTCGTATCACATCGCCGCCGATGCCGTTAAGGCACGTCTCGATGCCGAACGCGAGGAATGTGCAGTTTAGGCGTATGCGCTTTGTTGCCCTGCCGTTCACCGCGTTTTAGCCGCCGTGCTGGGGCCATTTATTTGACAGTTGTTGTGGTTCAACGTACGATAAACACTGTCATTTGCTTTGTGATATGTGCTCATCTGTGATGAGTTTGTTTATATGATTATCTGTATCCGACCCGCATAAGCTGCGCCCATATTACTCAAATGTCGCGAGCCGTTCGTAAGGACGGTTCGCTTTGTTGTGTAACGAATCCATAAAAAGGAGTGAGCATGCCTATCATCGCAGCGCTCGTTGGCATCGTTTTGGGTGCCATCGCCGCCATTGCCTACATGCGCACCGCCAAGCAGGGTAGTCTTCACGAGGCCGACGAAAAGATCCAGTCGGCACACGCACAGGCTGAGTCCCTGATCGGTGATGCTAAGCGTCAGGCCGAGACCCTCAAAAAAGAGGCTCTGCTCGAGGCTAAAGAGGAGATCATCAAGAACAAGCAGGCCGCCGAGGCCGAGGACAAGCAGCGTAAGAGCGAGATTCGTACGCTTGAGAACCGCGTGATGCAGCGCGAGGAGTCCCTTGATCGCCGAAACGACGCTCTCGACAAGCGTGAGCACCAGCTGTCCAGCCAGGCCGGTCAGGTCGAGAAGCGCTCCCGCGAGCTTGAGGAGCTCTGCACTAAGCAGACCTCCGAGCTCGAGCGTATTGCCGACCTTACCCGCGAGGACGCCCACAAGGAGCTCCTCGATAAGGTTCGCGGCGAGGTCACCCACGAGGCCGCCACGATCATTCGCGAGTCCGAGCAGCAGGTTCGCGCCGAGTGCCACAAGACCGCCCAGGAGATTCTGTCCCTGGCGATTCAGCGCTGCGCTGCCGACCACACAGCCGAGGTCACCGTTACCTCCGTGCACATTCCCTCTGATGACCTCAAGGGCCGTATCATCGGTCGCGAGGGTCGCAACATCCGGACCTTCGAGCAGGTTTCCGGTGTCAACCTCGTGATCGACGATACGCCCGAGACCGTCGTTCTTTCGAGCTTCGACCCGGTCCGTCGTGAGACCGCTCGTGTTGCCCTCGAGAACCTCATCGCCGACGGCCGCATTCACCCCGCTCGCATCGAGGAGATGTATCACAAGGCTGCCGACCTGGTTCAGCAGCGCGTGCGCGAGGCTGGCGAGCAGGCTGCCTTCGATACCGGCATTCACGACCTGCATCCCGAGATCGTCAAGACCCTTGGTGCCCTGCGCTACCGTACTTCGTTTGGTCAGAACGTGCTTCAGCACTCCCTCGAAGTCTCTGACCTGTGCGGCGTGATGGCTTCCGAGCTTGGCCTGGACGTTGTGACCGCCAAGCGCGCCGGCCTGCTGCACGACCTTGGCAAGGCAATCGACCACGACGTCGAGGGCCCGCATGCCGTCATCGGCGCCGAGCTTGCCCGCCGTTATGGTGAGAAGCCCGTTATCGTCCACGCTATCGAGGCTCACCATGCCGATGTCGACCCCAACACGGTGCTCGATGTCCTGGTACAGGCCGCCGATGCCGTCTCCGCCTCTCGCCCCGGTGCCCGTCGCGAGTCTGCCGAGAACTACATCAAGCGTCTTGAGAAGCTCGAGGAGATTGCCAACTCCCATGAAGGCGTCGAGCGTACCTATGCCATGCAGGCTGGTCGCGAGGTCCACGTCATGGTTCAGCCGGACAAGATCTCCGATGCCCAGTCCACGGTCCTGGCTCACGATATCGCCCATCAGATCGAGGAAGAGATGGAGTATCCCGGTCAGGTGCGCGTCGTCGTGATTCGCGAGAGCCGCGCTGTCGATATCGCTAAATAACATGAGCGACGCGAACGAGCTCATCTCATTTATCGCGTCGATGTCGGGGGAGGGCAACCTTCGCGTCGAGGAGAACCTTGGCGAGGGGTATGTCCGCCTCCGCGTTTCGGAGGCCGAGCGGCGCCAGGCAAAACACGACATTCAGCATGTCGAGGATATCGTCATCGAAATGCTCCGTAATGCTCGCGATGCCGGCGCCGACAAGGTCTATCTCGCCACGACCAAGGAAGATGGCGTCCGCACGCTTATCTTTCTGGATAACGGTTCGGGCGTTCCGCAGGATATGCAAGAGCGAATCTTCGATGCCCGCGTTACCTCCAAGCTCGAGAGCATGAAGATGGACCGTTGGGGCGTTCACGGTCGTGGCATGGCATTGTTTTCGATCAAGCAGAACACCGACGAGGCCCGTGTGGTCACGTCCGGCGTCGATCTTGGTTCAGCCTTTAAGGTGAGCGTTGCAGCCGACCGCCTCAGTGAGCGTGCCGATCAGTCCAGCTGGCCCCAGGCCGTCAAGGATGAGGACGGACGTTATGTCTGTGCTCGCGGCCCGCATAATATTATTCGCGCTGCCTGTGAGTTTGCGCTCGAGGAGCTGCGTGGTTGCGATGTCTATCTTGGTTCTCCGTCTGAGATTGCCGCGACCCTTTATGCTCAGGCGTCAAGTCGGCTCGATACGTCTCGTCTCCTGTTTATTGATGACGAGAGCGAGCTTCCGGTTGTCGATCGTTTAGGCCTTGCCTCTGATGCCGAGGACTTTATTCGTATCTGCTCGGGTTTGGGTCTTGAGATGTCCGAGCGCACGGCACATCGCATTTTGGCAGGGCAGATTAAGCCCGTTCGCGGTGTGACCGCGCGTCTGCTGCGCGAGCGTGATTCGTCCTCGCATGCGCCGGCTCCTGTCGATCTCGCGAAGGATCGTCGCGGGCTTCGTATTGCCAAGGATGACATGGCACAGTTTTCGCGTGCTGTGGAGCGCGACTTTAATGACCTTGCCGCTCGGTACTATCTCAACCTTTGCGGCGACCCAAAGATTCGCGTTTCGCGTGATCGAATCACTGTGACCTTCGATCTTGCCAAAGAGGAATAGTGCCTTTACCGAGTCCACTCGGTACGATACAGTTATTGCAGTTAAAACGTACTTTTAAACGCAGGAGTTTCTTCATGGATTGCCTGAAGGTATCAAGCAAATCATCGCCCGCGTCCGTTGCCGGCGCCATCGCCGGCATGGTCAAGGATGGTGTACCCGTCAACATCCAGTGTGTCGGTGCCGGTGCTGTCAACCAGGCCATTAAGGCCGTTGCTATCGCGCGCGGTTTTTTGATTCCAACCGGTTTTGATATTTCCTGTGCGCCCGTGTTCTCCGACATCCTCATTAACGGGGAGTCGCGCACGGCTATCCGCCTTTCTATCTACGTTCACCAGATCAATCGAGCCGCTATGGATAACGTCGTCATGGATGATGTTAAGCCTGTGGCATAGCTTCTGCTTGCCTCGATTCGCCTCCCTTCCATCGTTAGGACTTATGCACATGGACCAGCGTTCCGTACGCGATATTCTTGCCGGTAAAACCTACTTTATCCGCACCTTTGGCTGCCAGATGAATCAGCACGATTCCGAGCGCGTGAGCGGTCTGCTTGATTCGTATGGCTGTCTCATGGCGCTCGATCCCGCGCATGCCGATATCGTTGTCTTCATGACATGCTGTGTGCGTGAGGCCGCCGATACTCGCCTGTACGGTCAGTGCAATTCCTGCAAAAGCCTGCCGCCTTCGCCTTCGGGCAAGCGTGTGGTTGCCGTGGGCGGCTGCATTGCGCAGCGTGATGGCGAGGGCCTGCTCATCAACGTCGATAACGTCAATGTCATCTTTGGCACGCATTCTATCGCACATGTGGCCGAGCTCATTGCCGAGGCGTTCCTTGACGGCAAGCGTCATATCCGCACCAATGAGCATGAGGATACGGATGCCATGAGCATGCCGTGGCATCGCGAGACCCAGTATCACGCCTGGGTGCCCATCATGACGGGCTGCAATAATTTCTGCACCTATTGCATCGTGCCGTACGTGCGCGGTCGCGAAAAGAGCCGCCCCTTCGAGGAGATTGTCGACGAGGTGACCGGTTTGGTGCGCCAGGGCGTGCGTGAGATTACGCTGCTGGGCCAAAACGTTAACTCATATGGTCGCGATCTGTTTGGCAAGCCGCGTTTTGCCGATTTGCTGCGTGCCGTGGGCGATACGGGTGTGGAGCGCATCTTCTTTACGTCTTCGCATCCCAAGGATCTGCTGCCCGAGACCATCGACGCCATGGCCGAGACGCCTGCTGTTATGCCGCAGCTGCACCTGGCCGTCCAGTCAGGTTCGACGCGGATCCTCAAAGAGATGAATCGCCGTTATACACGCGAGGACTATCTGGGCCTGGTCGATCGCATTCGCAACCGCATGCCCGATATCGCGCTCTCGACTGACATTATCGTTGGCTTCCCGGGCGAGACTGAAGAAGACTTTGAGCAGACGCTTTCACTTGCCGAGACGGTCCGCTATGCCCAGGCCTATACCTTCATCTATTCCAAGCGCGCCGGTACCCCGGCCGCAGAGATTGACGATCCTACGCCGCATGAGGTTATTCTCGGGCGTTTCAACCGCCTGGTTAAGGTTATCGAGACCACGGCACATGAGTATAACCAGGGTGAACTTCATACTGTGGTTCCGGCGCTCATTGAGGGAACGAGTAAAAAGAACGACGCGGTCCTGCTGGGCAAGAGTCCCAAGAATCAGACCGTGCATGCGCCTATCCCCGAGGGTTACAGCATCGATCAGCTTGTTGGCAAGATCGTTGATGTTGACGTTGACGTTGCCAAGACCTGGTATTTGTCCGGCTCCGTTGTGGGCGAGCCGCGCTAATGGTTTCTTCCGGGGCAGGTCTTTCCGCCGTTGCGATCGTCGGTCCGACGGCGGTTGGTAAGAGTGATGTTGCCGACCGTTTGGCAGCTCGTCTTTCGTCCGAAGTGCTGTCGTGCGATGCGATGCAAATCTATCGCGGCATGGACATCGGTACCGCAAAGATGGCGCCCGATGAGTGTACGGCGCCGCTGCGTCTCGTCGACATTGTAGAGCCGGGTGTGGCGTATTCTGCGGCGCTTTATCAGGCTGACGCTCGCGCGCATGTTGAACGTCTCCTTGGTTCGGGTTGTCTGCCGGTTTTTTGCGGAGGTACGGGGCTGTATCTCAAGGCCGCCCTCGATGAAATGGACTTTCCTTCGGGTGAACTTGAGGACGATCGTCGTATGGGCTATCAGGAGCTTGCCGAGCGTATTGGCGAGGAAGAGCTGCATGCCCTGCTTGCCGAGCGCGACCCAGAATCGGCTGCTGTTATTCATCCCCATAATGTGCGCCGTGTGATTCGTGCGCTCGAGATGCATGATGATGGTATTTCCTATGCACAGCAAAAAAGTCAGTTTAGTGTTCCGCGCGAGCATTATCATGCCCTATGGTTTGGTCTGACGCGTAATCGCGAGGTGCTCTACGAGCGCATTAACCTGCGTGTCGATATGATGTTTGAGCAGGGTCTTGTCGATGAGGTTCGCGGTCTTATGGACCAGGGGCTGGGAGATGCCCTGACTTCGATGCAGGCAATTGGCTATAAAGAGATCATTGATGCTTTCAATGGCGTGATTTCTATGGATGAGGCTCGCGAACTCATCAAGATGCGTTCGCGTCGCTATGCCAAACGTCAGCTTTCGTGGTTTAAGCGCGATGACCGTATCGTGTGGTTTGATATGGACGAGTTTACGATCGATGAGGTCGTTGAGGACATCCTGCATCGTATTGAGGCTGCCTAATGGCCCGTTTCCCCCTTGTTCCCACGGCGCCCGAGCCCGAGCGTGCCATATTAGTTGGTGTTGAGTGGCGCGACAATGCATGGCCGCTCGATCGTTCGCTTGACGAGCTTGAGCGCCTGGCCCATACGGCTGGCGCCCAGTGCGTGGCGCGTTTGTCACAGCGTTTGGTTAAGCCGTATCCAAAATCGTTTATCGGTTCCGGTAAGGTTGAAGAGCTGTGCGGCCTGGTGCATCGCATGGATGTCGATGTTGTTATCTTCGACGACGACCTGACGCCCTCGCAGCAATCCTATTTGGAGAAAGCCGTGGGCGAGCCGGTAAAGATTATCGATCGTACAGCACTGATTCTGGATATCTTTGGCCTGCATGCTCAGACGCGTGAGGGACGCCTGCAGGTACAGCTGGCGCAGCTTCAATATCTGTTGCCTCGTCTGCGCGGCATGTGGAGCCATCTTGCCAAGGAGCAGACGCGTGGCGGCATCGGTTCGCGCTTTGGCCAGGGTGAAAGCCAGCTCGAGGTTGACCGTCGCTTGATTCGCAATAAGATTGCCGCGCTTCGTCGTGAGCTTAAGCAGGTTGAACAGCGTCGCGATGTCCAGTCCAAGAGCCGCATTGAGTCACCGGCGTTTCGCGTTGCGTTAGCCGGTTATACCAATGCCGGTAAATCGACGTTGCTCAATCGCCTGACCGGCTCTACGGTACTTTCGCAGGACAAGCTGTTTGCTACGCTCGACCCGACGACGCGTTCGTATCGCCTGCCCGGCGGTCGCGGCATGACGATTACCGATACCGTCGGCTTTATTCAAAAGCTGCCGCATGGTCTGGTCGATGCCTTTAAATCGACGTTGTCTGAGGTGTTGGGTGCCGATTTAATTCTCAAAGTCGTGGATGCGTCTGATGAGGACTATGAGCGACAGCTTGAGGCTGTCGACCGCGTGCTTGATGAGATCGGTGCCGGAGAGCGTTTAACGCTTACGGTGTTCAATAAAATCGATCTTCTCGATAGCGTCGATCGATTGAGTTTCCGTCGTCGTTATCCGGAAGCTGTTCTGTTCTCGGCCCAGACGGGCGAGGGACTCGACGATCTCGTCGACCGTATTGCTCGTGAGGCGGCTGCCACCGATGTGTTGCTCTCCGCTGATATCCCGTATCGTGAGGGCGCCCTCATCACGCTGGTGCATGAGCAGGGAACCCTTCTGCATGAGGAATATCTAGAGGACGGAGTTCGCATTGTGGCGAAGTTGCCGGCCCGAATCGCGCCGCGTCTAGAGCGTTACCGCACCGAGTAGGCGAGCTCCAAAATGCCCAGAATGATGGGCTGATGCAGCAGATAAAAGGGGAGTGCATGACGTCCAAGGCTGGCGAGCGCCGGCAGGGGGTTGGCGTAGGCCCAGCTTGGGGCGGTCTTACCGATTCCCTGCGCTATGTGTGCGGCGAAGTATCCTGCAAGATACATAAAGATAAACGGGATGATGGGGTAGTAATCACCTGAGATAAATCCAGGGCTCGGAAATCCTAGCCACGCCAGGTATGGGACAGGGTAGGTCGTCTTGGGGATGCTCCAGGTGAGGGCGAACAACACAAGTCATAGGGACATGCCCCATCTCGCCGAAATCTTTTTAAGGACGGGATCGGTCAACGCGACGATGCCGGTACATGCGGCCATACAGTAGATGATGCCAAAATTAACCGAATCGTCTACTGAGACAAGTGTTGTTGCCAACCAGACGACGAGTGCTGCTAAGGCGTATTTGGCGGCACGTTTGATATTGTTGCGCGAAAGAGTGCACATCCAACCCGCGATAAACAAGAATACCCAGCTGATGCTGGCGCGCTAGATGTCTTGAAAGACAGTCTGGGTAAACCAGGGCATATCCCAACCGTACAGGTAGGCGAGATCGTAGCAAGCGTGAAAACCTGTCATTGAAATCATCGTAAACCCGCGGACGGTATCAAAGATGGTGATGCGTTTTTGCATTACGAGAACCGGCGCATCAAGCCGACGACTTTGCCCAAGATAACGGGATTCGTTGCATAGATAGGCTCCATGGTGTCATTCTCGGGTTGCAGGCGTACGCGTCCCTGCTCCTTGTAGAACGTCTTGACGGTCGCTGAACCATCAATCATGGCCACGACAATTTCGCCGTTCATGGCACTCTTTTGTTCACGGACGATGATGTAATCGCCATTGAAGATGCCGACATTGATCATTGAGCTCCCATGCACCTCAAGGATAAAGGAACCCTGATCGGTGGCGATTTCGGTCGGGATAGTAAAAGTGTCTTCGATATTCTGCTCGGCCAGAATGGGAATCCCAGCCGCGACGCGACCAACGAGCGGTAGCGAGACCGTTCCGCGAGGTGCGGTGGGCTCGTCAGATTTAGAAATTGAGACAGAGGAACCGTCCTCGTTAAAGAGTTCCAGGGCGCGCGGTTTGGTGGCATCGCGCTTGAGTAGCCCGCGCGCCTCCAGGGCAGATAGATGGGCGTGCACGGTGCTGGGGGAGGAAAGGCCCACAGCAGAAGCCATCTCGCGCACGCTGGGCGGATAACCCTTCTCCTGCTGATATTCCTTGATGAAGTCGTAAATTTGCTGCTGACGCTTGGTAATTTTGCGAGCCATCAGGGCATCCTCTCTACCCATGTCAAACAAATGTTCGAATTTTGCTTGACAGGAACAACTGTTCGAAGATAATAATAACCGAACATTCGTTCTCGCGCTAGACATTTTTGTCCGCGCGGCTTGATAAAACTGTTCTCAGCAAAACACGCGAGAGGAGAACATGATGAACGCAACGAATATGGTCCAGGGAAACCTCGCCCTTAAGCTCGAGACGCCTGCAGAATACACTTTTACGGTTGTTCAGGGTGGCCGCTCCGGCTTTCAGCCTTTGACCGTAAAGCCTGCTCGCAATCAGCAGGCTGTAGTCGCGCCGGCCCGCGTTGCCCTGAAGGTTCCGACGATTGTCGCCGTTGCCGTTGCGCTTACGCTCTTCTTTGTCCTCGCTAC
Source organism: Collinsella sp. CLA-ER-H3 (assembly GCF_040092425.1). NCBI lineage: Bacteria > Bacillati > Actinomycetota > Coriobacteriia > Coriobacteriales > Coriobacteriaceae > Collinsella > Collinsella sp. CLA-ER-H3. The sequence continues at coordinate 16,776 of NZ_JBBNLP010000008.1, read as the reverse complement.
ATCGGTCTTTAGCGCTCGTCACGCCGCGTATGCCGAGTCCGTTTCCAATGTTACCTACGAGACCATTCGCGTTCAGCCTGGCGATTCTCTTTGGTCGCTTGCCGAGGAATATCCAATCGAAGGCCTTTCCACGCAAGAGACTTCCGACATGATTCGTAGCGTCAATCATCTGGAGCATGGTTCGCTCGCCGCCGGTGCGCATCTTAAGGTTCCTGCTCGTTCGTAATCATTATCGCGCTGCGCATGGTACCCTTGTTATCGTTTAAGAGGAGGTACCATGCGCTGTCCCAAATGCGGCAAGGCACATACCCGCGTCGTTGATTCCCGTATGCAGGAGTCAAATAACACCATTAAGCGCCGTCGTGAATGTTGCTCGTGTAACTATCGCTTTACAACGTTCGAGCGATGCGAAGACCCAATTGAGGTCATTAAGTCGGACGGAACCAAGCAGCGGTTCGATCGCAATAAGCTGCTCGTCGGCTTGATGCGTGCCACCATCAAGCGCGATATCGACACTAAGAAGCTCAATGAGATTATCGACGATATCGAGGTCGAGCTGCGCTCTCGCACGCTGACGGCCGTCACGTCGCATGAGTTGGGTGACATGGTGCTCAAGCGCTTGGCCAAGATCGATAAGGTGGCGTACATCCGCTTTGCCTCGGTCTACCGCGATTTCAAAGACGTCGATGAGTTTCTGCAAGAGCTCGACAAGCTAAGGTGATTCCATGTCCTGCATTACCGTCAACATAAAGCGTCTCGACCCCACCGTCGAGCTTCCCAAATACGCCCATCCCACCGATGCCGGCTTGGATCTGCGCTCCAACGAGGACTGCGTCCTGAAGCCCTTCGAACGTCGTCTGGTCTCTACCGGGCTGGCCATCGCCCTGCCCGATGGCTACGCCGGCTTCGTCCAGCCCCGCAGCGGTCTCGCCATCAAGCAGGGCCTGTCTATAGTCAATACGCCTGGCCTCATCGACGCCCACTACCGAGGAGAACTCAAGGTTATCCTCATCAACCTGGACCCCTCAAACAACATCCAAATCAACAAAGGCGACCGCATAGCCCAACTCGTCATCCAAGAAGTCCCCACGGTTAACCTCATAGAAGTAGAAGAACTAGACGAAACCGACCGAGGCAACGGAGGCTTCGGCTCCAGCGGCGTCGCCTAGGGGCGCTCGTATCCCTCCCGCCCGGGGCTTACCTATATCATTCCATGCTCAAACATTCTCGCGTCGCTTCGCTCGCTGCGAAACTGCGCGTGGAACGATATAGGTAAGCCCCGGGCGGGCGGCTACTCGCTTGAAACAATATTTACTTTTCTAGTAAGCCGATGCGACAAAGGGGCTGTCCCTTTGTCGCATCGGCTTACTGTATTTATATTTTCCTGTTTTACCTTTGCAGGTTCTAATGGAGGGGATACCGAAGTAGCTGCTAGTAAGTAAACGCAGCCGCTCTGCCGGAGCCGCCCTTATATCGTTCCACGCGCAGTTTCGCAGCGAAGCGAGAATGTTTGAGCATGGAATGATATAAGGGCGGCTCCGGCAGAGCGGCGGACATTCGACTAGCGGATATGCGCGGGCTTTCCTCCCCAGTAGAAGCGGCAGAAGGCTCGTTTGCGCTTTTGGGGTTTGCCTACGAGCTCCATGGTGGCGATGGCTATGTCTTCGGCTGCGTGGGGGCGGCGTAGTACTTCGCCGTTGATGAGTAGGGCTTTGAGTGATTCGGGATGGTCGTGCAAGTGACGTAGGGTTACGATGAGTTCACGTGCGGTGGTGACGTGCATGCTGGCGCCCATGCCGGTAAGCATCGTGGTGTTGGCCTTTTCCTGACCGTATGATTTGCCCAGCAGGATCATCGGCAGATGAGCGCACAGGCACTCGGTGACCGTGAGTCCGCCTGATTTGAGGATTGCCAGGTCGCAGCCGTGCATGAGGGCCGCCATGTCGTCCACGTAGTCCAGAACCGTGACGTTGTCGAGCTTCATGGCGTCGAAGAGCGTCTTGAGTCGGGCGGCGTATTCCTTATCCTTGCCCGGTAAAAAGACAAAGTGCATGTCCTCAAAGCTGCGTAAGAAGGGGAGCGTGTGGTCCATCGCGGCACGGAAACGCACGTATGGTTGGGGCAAACTGGCGCCGGCCATCACCAATACGACGGTTTTGTCTATGGGGAGATTGAACTTGCTCAGCTCTTCCTCGCGATCGTAATTTGAATCGAAACCGGCTCGGATGGGGATGCCCGTTATGCGGATCTTTGACTCGGGAACTTTGCGGGGGCGCAGCGTTTCGGCCATAAACTCGTTGGCCACGCAGAACAGGTCGGTGTCCTTGTGGGGCCAAAAGCCTTCGACTTCATAGTCTGTTGGTACGCAGATGACCGGATAATCGATACCCGTAATAACGCGGGCACCCACGGCAACATTGGCTGCTGTGATGTGCGTTGCGACCACGGCTATAGGCCTGCGGCGACGAATATATTCGTTGAAGGCGGGGAACATAATTCGCGACCATGCCGTGCCGCCACCCCAGAGAAGATGCCCCGTAAGCGTATATCGCCAGGTCAGGTCGTAAATGGGGCGTGTTGCTCCCGTAAAAGAAGCCGCGGTCTTATTGCCGTCGAATTTAATACGTCCAAAATCAAGGATATCGAGCACTTCAATTTCAATATCCTCAGGGATTCCCTTGGTGCCGCGGATAAGGTCAAATGCTTGTGCAATCGCGTTGGCGGCGGCTTTGTGGCCCGATCCAACTGATGCGTGCACAATGGTTACCAGGGGTTTTTGTGCAGGTAAAACGGTCATTTGCTCCGGTTGGGGAGTGGCTTGCATGGGCAGGGGAGCGCTATTGCTCGTCTGCGTTTGATCCATCGATAACTCCCCTTCAGCTTTGTTACGCGATTTATCATTGTAGTGCATGAGTGTCATGTTCACGTAAATTTGGGTATGAGCGCAAAGAACGACAACGTTTCGACGAGAGGATTCTTCATGACTACCGATCAGCCGATTGATGTTGCGATTATCGGTGGAGGCCCCGCGGGCTATGCTGCCGCCATTTACGCTGCGCGTGCCAACCTGACGACGACCGTGATTGAGCAGGGCATGTCGGGTGGACAGATCGCCACGACCAATGAGGTCGAGAACTATCCGGGCATTCCGCTCTTGAGTGGCGCCGAACTCGGCGAGCGTTTTCAGCAACATGCAGAGGGGCTGGGAGCGCAGGTTACATGGAGCATGGTTACGGGTATCGATTACGATGCCGATGCAGCGCTGTTTACGGTGCATCACGATATGGGCGATACGCTTGCCTCGAGCGTTATCGCTTGCATGGGTGCCACGCCGCGTCCGGCAGGTTTCGCTGGCGAGGATACCTATCGCGGTCGTGGCGTTTCATATTGCGCAACATGTGACGGCATGTTCTTCCGCGGCAAACAGGTCTTTGTAATCGGTGGTGGCAATTCGGCATGCGAAGAGGCACTGTTCCTGTCAGACATTGCCAGCAGTGTGACCATCGTGCTGCGCCGCGACCAGTTCCGTGCGCCTGATGGTGTTGTTCAGAAAGTACTCAAAAAGGACAATATTACAGTTAGGTACCAAACTAGTATTGTTGAGCTTTCTGGTGAAGCGATGCCCACGACAATTACGTTCAAGGACAATGCAAGCGGTAAGACGCATGCTGAGACCTTTGAGCCTGGCTCGTTTGGCATCTTTGTCTTTACCGGGACGCAACCCCATACCGAGCTTGTTGAGCATCTTGTCGATCTGGCGCCTGATGGCGGCATTCTGACTGATGAATCCATGGCGACCCGCACGCCAGGTCTATTTGCTGCTGGCGATATCCGTTCCAAGCGCTTACGTCAGGTTGTGACCGCCGTTTCTGACGGAGCCATAGCAGCAACGGGCGCATACGCGTTTCTCCGCGGATAAGTACGATAATATATCTTATGTAAGGTTGTTATCAATTAACTAAATGGTGGGACGATGCATCAGTGCGTTGTCCCACCAATTTTCTTGTCTGCTATGTGGTATGCAAAACTAGATAACGTAGAATACAATATAGAAAATGAACGGAGGAACCTTATGAACCACGTTAAACACGTTATTCCGATGTCCGATTCGTCGGTCAGCATTAAGCCTGAGGATATTCAGCCCACTGTGCTGCCCGATGCATTTATTCAGTCCGATATCGTGCGCAAACTTAATACGTTGAGCCTGCCGCGCTATGACCAGTTGCCCAATGTGACGCTCTACCGCGACCAGGTCATTGAGTATGTTGCGCTGTGGATGGAGCCGCTGTCCCTTTGCGTTGAGCAGCCTATCATTACGCCATCGATGATCAATAACTACGTAAAGGTTGGCCTGGTGCCTGCTCCGGTCAAAAAGCAATATGGCCGCGAGCAGATTGCCCGCCTGATCGCTATCTGCATCTTTAAGCAGGTGCTACCTATTGCTGCGGTGCAGGCACTCTTTAACATTCAGCGATTGAGCTACGATGCCCCGACGGCCTTTGATTATGTGGTCGATCAGCTCGAGGCATCGATTCGTGCGGCGTTTTCCGTCGAGCAGACTCCCGTGCCCGATACGGCGCATCAGGTAACGCGTGAGTCGCTGCTTGTGCGCAGCGCGGTATCGTCCTTCGTTTCGAAGGCGTACCTGATGAGCTATCTCAAGTTCAACGGGTTTAGTAGTTAATTGATTTGAAAGGTGGTGGGACAAAGAATTACTGACTAATTTGTCCCACCTGACTCTATTTGCCCGAAGCTACGCCCATGCCGTAGCCGATGATGAGGCCGTGCATCTCGGCGTAATAGGAATCCAGGCCGTTGCAGGGCATGATGATGGTCTTGGAGCCGGGCCAATGCTCGACTATGCGGTCAGTAAGCGCCTGGGCTCCAGCTTCGTTCTCAACGTGATCGATGACGACCTCACCGCCCGTAAAGCCCTCGGCTTCCATAGTGTCGATGATCTTGTTGAGCATCTTCTTTTCGCCACGCGTGTGCCCGACGAGTTCGATTTTACCGGCCTCACTCGCTGTGCCCAAAATGCGGATATTGAGCTTGTTGGCAATGACGCCGGCTGCCTTAGGGATACGTCCGGCTTTGGCGAGGTTTTCGTAATTGCACAAACTGAAGAGGATTTTGCTGTTCTGTTCAAGGCTATCGAAGTATGCGCAAGCGTCCTCGAATGCGACATCCGGATTGCTTACAAGATAGCGGTCGAACAGCAAGAAAATGAGGTCCATTTTGCCGCCAGCTGCGCGTGAATTGACTAGATGAATCTGCCGGTCGGGCTCCTCGGTAAGAACCATATCGCGAGCCGTGGCTGCCGCGTTGTAGCTGCCCGACACGCCCTCAGAGATCGGCATGCAGATGGTCTTGTCTGCCAATTTGAAGAGCTCGGCCCACTCCCCTACGCTGGGACAAGCGCTCGAAGAAGCGTTCGTCTCCGCCTGAACAGCGCAGTTGAGCTCATGAACATCAAGCGAAAGGTCATCGACGAATTCACGCTCCCCTACTCGGATTTTAAGAGGCGCGAATGCAAAGGTGGTATGGGGTGCGGTTGGTTGCCAATCGCGAAGATTGCAGCTTGAATCGGAGATAAGTGCCCAGCTCATTGAGGGTCCTTTCTAGTTGTTCCTCAACAATTATAGCTATCTTTTGGAAAGATGCTGCGCATATCTAGTATTCAAAACTAGATTGTTGCTTATACGCAAAACGGGCGGTCGAGATAAAAGAATGGACCTCGCTTCCAAAGGATGCGAGGTCCACCTTCGTTTACTGAGTTACAACACTTAGTAGCGAACGAAAATGTAATTGTTGTTCATGCCAGCGGCAACGGAGCTGATGATAACGCCCGTCTTGTAGTCGGAAGCATGGATCATCTGGCCGTTACCAATGTAGATGCCGGTGTGGTAAGAGTTAACCACGACGTCACCAGGCTGGGGATCGGACACGCGGGTCCAGCCCATAAAGGTGCCCGTGGTGCCAAGGCGGCAATAACGGCCGGTGAGGCAGTAGCTTACAAAACCGGAGCAGTCAAAGCTGTTCGGTCCAATGCCGCCCCAAGAATAAGCATAACCGAGCTTGCTGTAGGCGCGCGAAACAACGGTACCACCGTCAACGGACTGGCTCGGTGCGGAAGGGGTCGGCGCCGGAGCGGGCGTCACGGGCTGGGGCGTGGGGGCAGGAGCGGGCGCAGGCGCAGGCGTATTGCCGCCACCATTGTTGGTCGTGCCGCCACCATTATTGGTGTTCTCGGTCGTACCGGCGGTGTCGTTGCTCACCGTGGCCTTTTCGGCAGTACTGGCATTGATGCCAGCCTGCAGCGCGGCGTTGGCCTCGGCCTCGGCAGTAAGCTCGGCCTGCAACTGAGAATCCAGGGAGTTCACGACACTCTGGGCCTCAGCCTGCTGGGCATTGAGCTCGTCGACCTTCTTCTGCGTCGCAGCGACGTTCTTCTCCTGCTCGGTCTGCTTATCGGTAAGCTGCTGCTTAAGCTCCTTGACCTCCTGAATGGTTTGGGCCTGCTTGTCGGACACCTTGCCGTAGTAGAAGAGACGGTTGAGCATATCGCCCAGGTCATCGACACCCGTCAGAACCTGAAGGAGACTCAGACCGCCGGTCTTGTACTCACCGGCAACGTAGCTCGAAAGCTTTGCCTGACCCTCCGCAATCTCTTGCTGCTTTTGCGTAATCTCGCCTGCAGTCTGATCAAGCTCTTGCGTCTGTGAGGAGAGCTCTTCATGAATTTGCTGGGTTTGGGTACCGATCTGCTCGAGCTTCGTACGAGCAGCGGCAAGGTCGGATGCGGTATCGGCGTAGGCAGGAGCCGCGAGGCCCAAGCCCAAAACACAAGCGAGGGTTGCCGTAGCAGCGCAGCGTGCCATGTTTTTATGCGTGTTTGCTGTGCGCATGTAGCTTCCTTTCCAGTAACTAAGGGTAACGGCTAGTCCACCGTCACCAGGCTAAAGAGCTCCACATCGTCATCAGACGGCGTGAGCTTCTCGCGCGGGTTGAGAAACGCAAGCTCAAGGATACAGCCGTAACCGATAAGCTTTGCGCCCATATCTCGCACCAGTTTACCTGTTGCCTCGACGGTTCCGCCCGTCGCGACCAAGTCGTCCAGAATCAACACGGTATCTTTAGAGCTGATAGCGTCGGCATGGATCTCAATGGAATCCGTTCCGTACTCGAGCTCGTAGCTCTGGCTCACGGTCTCGCGCGGCAGCTTGCCCGGTTTACGTGCGGGAACAAAGCCGGCGCCAAGGGCTACAGCCACCGGTACGCCAACCATAAAGCCGCGAGCCTCGGGACCCACGACCTTGGTGATTCCCATGCCGGCAAAGTGCTCGGCGAGGGAATCGGTCATGGCTTTGAGCGCCTCGGGATTGCCAAAGAGCGGCGTGATGTCTTTAAAGATGACTCCGGGCTCGGGATAGTCGGGGATGTCGACGATTTGAGATTCGAAGTCGTACATTGCATGACCTTTCAATGGGTCGCCGAAATTTCGGCAGCGATTACTTGTCCGCCGTGGCGGTGCCGGAGTGCGAAGGGGCGACGACCTTGAGCGGCTTTACGAGAGAATCCTCGTGCGAAGCCGGCGTGGCTATCTCTTCGTTTTTGGCTTTGGTGGACTCGGAGCGAGTGATCTCCTCATCGAGTGCATCGATGTCGGCGTCCTCGACCACGGCATTGAGCGACTCAAAAACGCGGTTCTTGAGCAGCGCAGTGTGCACACCTTCCGTCAGGTCGTGAAGCTTCTTAAACGCACGCTCGAGCTTGGCGTCGCGCTCGTCATCGGAGGTATCCATTCCGAGCATGCTCACGAGCACCTGCTCAAACATCGAGGACTCGCGGTTGGCGGAAGACACGTACTGACGCAGGTTGCGGGGCTCGATATGGAAGCGTGACAGCTCGGAGCAGTAGCGGATGATTGGAAAATCGCGACCATCGACGAGCTCACGATTCTGCGGACTCTTGATGATGCGAATGAGGTCGTTCTCGGCGAGCGAGCGTATAAACGAAATCTCGACGCCCAGCATATCGGGAATGGTCTCAATGGGATGCAGCTTTTGCTTGGTCTCCTTGGGCTCCGTCTTGAGCGGAACATCGGACAGTAGGCCCACCTCGTAGGCGAGCGTAGACAAGTCCGTGGCGTTTTCCAAGCGCTGCTTAATCACGTTGAGCGGCATATAGCGGGTCTTCTGCAGGTGCAGGATGACCTCCAGGCGGTCAACGTCCTCTTTGGAGTACTGACGGTATCCCTTAGGCGTACGATGAGGGGTAATGAGCCCCTCATCCTCTAGAAATCTAATTTTTGAGTTCGAAAGATCGGGGTATGCGCCTCGAAGAAGGTTGACGACTTGGCCGATACTCAGATAGTTGCGTTCGGCCATGCCCTATTCACCGGTTTCGATGCGCTCCGGCGTGCTCTCGTGGTAGATGAGCGTAAAAGTACCGATTTGGACGGATGAACCATCGTGCAGCGGGGCTGCATTGACGATGGCACCGTCGACCCAGGTGCCATTGAGCGAGCCCAAGTCCTCGATGCGAGCCTGGAGCCCCTCACGAATAATGCGCGCGTGGCTGCGCGAAACGGTCATGTCATTGAGGAAGATGCCGTTCGCAGGATCGCGGCCGATGGTGGTCACGTCGTCCTCGAGCTCAAAGGCGGCACCAGTCTGCGGACCCTTGACGATGGACAGAACGGGGGCGGTGATGCGCACGTTGGCCATGAGGTCGGGAACGGTGACGTCGCTTGAAGGCACGCGGAATACGCAGGTAGCGTCAGCAGTCTTATCATTCTGAGGCATATTGTTAACCATGTTGTCCATGACAACCCCTAACTTATCGCGGACGAGCCGCAAATAATGAACCGTACGTAATCATACCCCAAAGAATCAGTCTTCGATTTCAGGGTTCAGAAAGTCGATGTCCTCGTCCTCGGGATGCGCGAGAGCCTGTTTAATGGCCGCTCCGCCCTTAATGGAGTAGATGACAGCGGTGAGCATGGAGAAGATCACGCCGCCATACACAAAGAAGATGCCGAGGGGCACCGAGCTTCCGTTGAGACCCGGGAAGGCCGCGAGTGTCGGAGGTAAAAGGTGCAGGCCGCCAACAACGGGGAACCCGAGCAGCATGAGTGAGAAGCCGGTCATGAGCAGTGCAGTGGCAATCTTTCCGGGAAAGACGACATCGATGGGGCGACGGTGATAATGACGAACGATAAGCGTGCCGATGCCCAGATAGATGTCGCGGCCAATAATGAGCACGCAGACCCAGATGGGCAGCTCTCCGCGGACCACCAGCCCAAGTACGCCGGTGAACAGCAGCGCACGGTCACAAATGGGATCCATGACCTTGCCGAGCCACGAGACCGTCTTGGTCATGCGGGCGATCTGACCGTCCATCCAGTCGGTAGAGGCGGCAACGGCGTAGATAACGATGGCGATGACGCGGTTGTTATCCGTCACAAACAGGTACAGAAATACCAGGGTGAGGATCAGGCGCGTAAAGGTGATGAAATTGGAGATCGTAAAGATCTTATTCGACGGGTAATCGGAAGTGCCGATAAGCTCCTTTTTGATCTTCTTTTTGATGCCCACAGGACTCCCCCGCTGGTTAACGACAAAACTTTCGCTACTATACCCGTTCCGGCGATGTCTATCCAGCGTAAGCATAGAGAGTCCAGACATGAGGAAGGCGCTTTTGGGCGGCGGTGGATTTCACATTCGTGTACATCAGCCTCCAAACATGCCGAAAAATGTCGGTTTTGGAGGGTGATGTACACGTTTTGATTCGGTGATTACATCGATCGGGAAAGTTGTTGCCTTAAGCAGATTAATCATGATGTGCGGGTCGAGAAGGGTTGGCGCTAAAAGAACCCAACGGCCGTTACGGCTTCGTTAGAAACGCGTCCCACCATGGATGATGAACCCGAAAGGCAAGGCGCGCGGGCACGGCGACTCGGCCCGCGCTTCCGAAGGAGAAAGGATAAACCCATGGGTTACATGCTCGAGACGCGCGGGCTCACCAAGCGCTTCGGCCGCGGCGACCAGGCGCAGGACGCCGTGGCCGACGTGAGCCTTCATATCCGCGAGGGCGAGGTGTACGGGCTGCTCGGCCCCAACGGCGCCGGCAAGTCGACAACGCTCAAGATGATCTGCGGGATGCTGCGGCCGACGGCCGGGGAGATCCTCTTTGCCGGGCACGCCTGGCGCCGCGAGGACCTCTACGCAATCGGCAGCCTCATCGAGGAGGCGCCGCTCTACCCCAACCTCACCGCGCGCGAGAACCTGCGCGTGCGCACCACGCTGCTGGGCCTTCCCGAGAGCCGCATAGATGAGGTGCTCGCCGCCGTGGACCTCGCGGACACCGGGAAGAAGCGCGCCGGGCGCTTCTCGATGGGCATGCGGCAGCGCCTGGGGCTCGCGCTGGCGCTGATCGCCCGGCCACGCCTACTCGTGCTCGACGAGCCCACCAACGGCCTCGACCCCATCGGCATCGAGGAGTTGCGCGACCAGATCCGCGGCTTCGCGGCGGCGGGTACGACGGTGATCGTTTCGAGCCACATCCTCTCCGAGGTGCAGCAGATGGCTGACACCATCGGCATCATCTACGGGGGGCGCCTCGCCTACGAGGATGCGCTTCGGCCCGGGCAGGACCTCGAGGAACTCTTCATGAGCGTCTGCCGGGAGGGGCGACGAGCGCGCGGGGAGGTGGCGGCATGACGGGCGAGAAAGGCGGCCTGCTCGCGGGCCTGCGCGCCGAGGCCCTGAAGTCGCGCCACGCGGCACCGGTTCGCCTGGCCGTGCTCATGGCGCTGCCGATGCCGCTGCTCGGCGCGATACCCTACCAGGGCGTGCAGATCTTCAGCGCGTGGAACTACTGGTACGCGCTCTTCCTGCCCGTGTGTCTCTCGCTCGTGGTGGCGTGCGTCTCGCGGGCGGACGCTCGCACGCGGATGCGGGGGCTGCTGGGCCTGGGCTTCCCGCTCGGGCGCGCCTGGTGGGCCAAGGCGCTCTGGTGCCTCGCGCTCTGCACGCTCTCGAACCTCGTGGTCTTCGGCATCTACCTCGCGGGATCGGCGTTCTCCTCGCAGGGCCTCACGGTCGCGGGCACGCTCACGATGCTCCTCTGCGCGTTCGTCAACACGGTGACCGCGGCGTGGATGATCCCCGCAGGGCTCTTCCTCACGGCGCGGCTCGGCATGCTCGCGGGCATCTTCTGCCCGCTCGCCGCGCAACTCGTGGGTGGGTTCGCCTGGTCGTTGGTGCCGCTGCCGCAGCTCTTTCCGCCGTCGGCGAGCATGGTCATCCCCACGAGCTTCATCCCCGTGCTGCCGAGCGGTGAGCCACTCGCGGCGGACATGGCGCTCGGCGGGGCGCTCGCGGCGGATGGCATGCTCACACTGGCGGGCCTTGCGGTCAGCGCGCTCGCGTTCGCCGCGCTCACGGCGGCGGGCGCGGCCTGGTTCGCGCGCTCCGAGGAGAGGTAATGGCCATGACACGACTCTCCGACCCGACGCCGCGCATGACTCTCTCGCGGGCCCTGCTCTCCGAGGCCCTGCGCCTGGCGCGCTCCCCGCTCTCGGCGGTGCATCTCGTCTGCGGCCTGGCAGCCGGTCTTGCCTGCGGCGAGTACTTCTCCATAGCCCGATGGGACCCGGCGCTGGGCGCGGACGCCTACGTCCAGTTTCTCGGCGCCCTCATGCCGCTCATGTCCGCCATCGTCTGCGGGCTCGCCGTGGACGAGGAGCGCGCTGCCGGGCGCCTCGCCAACCTCACGGCGGTCCCCTCGCGCGGGCGGGCCGTCGCGGCGAAGCTGCTCGCCCTTGCGGCGCTCGGCGCGGGCGCGCTGGCCGTGGCGCTCGGCGTGTTCGGGGCTGTGCTCGCCGTCGCCGGGCGCCTGCCGCTCGGGCCCGCTCCGCTTGCAGCCGCCTGGGCGGGCATCGTGCTGGGCAGCCTGCCCCTCTACGCACTGGGGCTCGGCGTGGCCCTGCGCCTCGGCCGCAACGCCGCCATCGGCGCCGGCGCTGCGGGTATGCTCCTCGCGTTCTTCTCAGTGGGCGGACTTGCGCACGGCCTCATGACCGGCGAGCTCACCGGTGCCCTGGCGACGCCCCTGAGCTGGGTGCCGCTCGCCTGGCCCGCGCGCCTGGGGTCGCTCGGGGTGGAGGCCTTCATCGACGCCGCACGCGCGGCGGGCCCACTCCTCACGACTGCGCTCGCTGGCCTCGTGCTCACCCTGGCAGCCGACGCCGTCCTTCTTGCCTGGTTCTGCCGCTTCGAGGACGGGAGGGCAGATGCGTAGGAGGCCGCTCGCCGCCATGCTCGCCCTCCTCTCCGCAGCGCTCGTCCTGGGCGGGAATGCCCTGCTCGACGCCGGCTGGGGGTCGGCGCTGCGCTCGATCGCCGACCGCGTGCTGCCCAACCCTGAGATCGTCATGTGGGCGCCCGCGCCCGAGTCCGGCAGTCACGCGAGCTCCTACGCCAACGCCACCGGGGCGGGGGCAAACTACGTCTACCTGGTGGACGCGGCGGACGACAGATGCAATGTCCGAGAGCTCCAGCTCATCTTCTTCGGGCGGGAGTCGGACGGCGAGGGCTGGCTCGAGATCGAGGCGCGCGGCGGCTCGGGCGTGCGCTACCGCGCGTGCGACGCGGCCGAGGCACCCGCGGCTGCGCGCAGGGCTCTGGACCGCTGAGCGCGGCGCTAGTACAATTCCGACGAGAATTTCAGGAGGTCGAACATGGCGAGGATACTGGCAGTGGATGATGAACGGGCGATCCTCGACGCGCTCGCGCGCGTCCTCGGCCGCGACGGCCATGAGGTCGTCAAGGCAGCGGACCCGACGGCGGTCCCGGGGACGGACCTCTCGCGCTTCGACCTCGTGCTCTGCGACGTCATGATGCCGGGGCTCGACGGCTTCGAGCTCGTGCGGCAGATCCGCCCGGACTTCGATGGGCCCATCATCTTCCTGACCGCGCGCGTGGCCGAGGAGGACGCCGTGGCCGGCTACGGCCTGGGCGCCGACGACTACGTCCGCAAGCCCTTCGGGGCCGCGGAGCTGCGCGCCAAGGTCGCGGCCCATCTACGCCGTGAGCGCCGGCCGCGCTCGCACGCCCTCTCCTTCGGGGAGGTGCGGATCGACCTCGGGGCGCGCGGCCTCGCCGTGGGCGGCGAGGCCGTGCCGCTCACGCCCACCGAGTACGCCATCTGCGAGTACCTCGCCCGCCACCCCGGGCAGGTCATGAGCCGCGCGCAGATCCGCGAGGCGGTGCTCGGCTGGGAGAGCGACGCCGACGACGCGGCCATATCCATGCAGGTCAGCCGCGCCCGGAGGAAACTCTCCGAGGCCGGCGCCGATCCGATCGCGACCGTCTGGGGGATGGGGTACAAGTGGCAGCTCTGAGGACCGGGGCGCGAGGTCGCGGGGGCATGCCGCTCTCCTTCGTCATCGCGCGCTACTTCGCCTACGCGTTCGCGGCGGTCGCCACGGCGTGGCTCGCCTCGTTCATGGCGCTCTCCGCGGCGATCAATGTGGGCTTCGTCTACGAGGCGAGCTGGGGGCCGGCCAATGCGCGCGAGGTCGCGGAGGGCCTGGCACGCGACGACGTCTGCGGGCAGCAGGACGTGCCGACGGCGTACCGCTACCTCATCCTGAACAAGGACGGATACGTGCTGATGACAGACCTCGAGGGCACGCGGCTCGAGGACGCGACGGAAATGGCCCGTACGGCACTCGCCGCTGATCCGGGCACAGTGGAGATCGAGGGCGGGGGCTCGGGCCTCACCTACGCCGCGTTCCCGCTCAAGGACGGCGGGGCATGCGCGCTCGTCAGCGAGTACCTGCCGCAGTGGGTCTCGCGCGATCTCGCCGGCCTGCTTCCCAACCCGCAGAACCTCATGCTCGTCGGCGCCGCGGCGGGAAGCGCGCTCGCGCTCGCGCTCGTGGCGCGCCGCGCGAGCCGCGTGATCTCGCGCAAGATGGCGCCGCTCGCGGAGACGGCGGGGCGCGTCGGCGCGGGGGAGCTCGACTTCGCGGTCGGCAGCACCAACGTGCGCGAGGTGAACGACGTCCTCGCCGCGATGGACGCCATGCGGGCCTCCCTCGCCGAGTCGCTCGAGGCCCGCTGGGCCGCGGAGCGGGGGCAGCGCGAGCAGATGGCGTCGCTCGCCCACGACCTCAAGACGCCGCTCACCGTGCTGCGCGCCAACGCCGACTTCGTGGCGGAGGAGCTGGAAGACGAGAAAGACGCCGACCTCGCGGCCGCCGCGCGCGACATAGCCGGCAGTGTCGAAAGGCTCGACGGCTACGTGCGCTTGCTCATCGAGGCCTCGCGCGGGTCCGGCGGGGCGGAGAGGGCCCCCATGCGGCCGGCCGAGCTCTGCGAGCAGGTCCTCGCCGAGGCCGCCCAGATCGCCCGGGCGCGAGGCGTGACGCTCGACGCGGCCACGGGCCCCGCTGTCGCGGGCGCGCCCGAGGCCCCGCTCGACCGAACCGCCCTGGCGCGAGCCGCCGCGAACCTCGTGGCCAACGCCGCCGAGCACGCACGCTCGCGCGTGGCTGTCTCCTGCGACGTCGCGGGCGGGCACCTCGTCATCGAGGTTGCCGACGACGGACCGGGCTTTTCTCCCGCCGCCCTCGAACGCGGCTGCGAGCGCCTCTTCACGGACGACTCCTCCCGCTCCTCGCGTGACGGAGGTCGCCACTACGGGCTCGGCCTCCACGTCGCCTCCGAGGCCGCGAGCGCCCACGGGGGCTCCGTCTCGCTCGCCAACGGCCCCTCGGGCGGTGCGGTGGCCACCATCGCGGTCCCACTGTGCGGGGCCTAACGAATCAGGCCCCGCACAGTGGCATACCTCGCAACCAAACGCTTCCCGGATAATTCATGAGGCCGTACTCGTATTCGAGCCTGCCTATCTCTGCGGCAAGCGCCTCCGTCATGTAGAAGGTTTTCGTGCGGCCCGTCGACTTCGCCAGGCGGTCGTACCTGTTCGCGAGGTCCTCGGGGGTTCTCAGGGCTGCGGTGGCGGTTGCCATGATGCACCTCCCGGTTAGATGTAATACGTGTATTACTTTCTATCACATCACCCGAACCCCGCACCGGCGTACGGTCGTATCTGCTTTTTTACCTTACATTTTGTCAACCGGCCCATGCTCGGCTTGTTCAGCCGGATTAAATCAACTGTTAAATCAATCCAGGCCTGTAGGGGGCGGTGGAAATCTTTCGAGGACTGGGGGCGCCGTCCCTGGGTCGGCTCCTCGATGGCCGCGGCTGAATTCCCCTGCCATCGGCTGCGTGGGTTCCGGCACGGGGTTCTGGCGCTGCTCGAACTGGGCGCAAGACTCGGCTGTTGGTCGTACCGGACGGCATACGTTTTGAGATCGGCAAGCTGATGCCGGCTCGAGGACAGCGGCCCGGTGCACCGGGCCGATCGATAGCGGTCTCAGGTTCACAGCGCAGCTTCCCAGGGCTCGCATATATAGGAAGACTTGATTGGCAATCGATTTTAATGAAGTCGGCAGCGCATGTCAGAGTTTTCAACAAATTTAACATGCCACCCTTTATATCCGCACGCGCGTAATTCAACTCATAAGGACCGGCTATCCCTTACCTGTGACACAATCTCAAACGCACAGAACAGAATCATCAGTCCAATCATCGCATAAGAGGCAGCCGAACCTTCAAGCACTATTCCACAAAGAACAATCTCCGCGCCGCCAATAAGAACTGTTATCAGGCGCTCTGCCTTTTTGCTCTCGCCGCTCGCATAAAAAGGCGGCAAAGCGCACAAGATCACATATAGCCCGG
This sequence comes from Collinsella sp. CLA-ER-H3, assembly GCF_040092425.1. Lineage (NCBI taxonomy): Bacteria > Bacillati > Actinomycetota > Coriobacteriia > Coriobacteriales > Coriobacteriaceae > Collinsella > Collinsella sp. CLA-ER-H3. Next base: position 967 of record NZ_JBBNLP010000008.1, on the reverse strand, counting down.
GAAGGGAATACAGGATCGATAGTCCAAGCCCCCCATCAACCGCAGTGTTTTGCGTAAGAATCAACTGAACCCAAACGGCAATTATCACTGAGCAGGTTGTCGATAAAAGAAGACTAGAAATATAGCACGCAACAAAGTCCCGTTGCATTCGAACAGAGAAATCCGCGAACTCTCTTCGCCGCGTGGAAACAATAAGGTACACAGAAATTGCAATAGAACCAATCAGAGAAAACAGCGGAACAACCAGCAATTCAAGCTTATTACCCCATCGATCAACCACACCCCCACTCCAATGAGCGGGAATTGTATCAGGGAGGACTGACCAAGCCGCCCATAGAATCAGAAATGGAAGAATAGAGAGGATGAAAGATGATAACACTGCAGTAATTTTTTTTGAGGCTCTCATCGATTCCGCATCTCCTTGCGCGCCCACATTCCACTCCGCCTTAAATTAAGTATAAATAGATGGCGCTCAGTATTATTGGCGCAATCGCGATAGCGATTACCGCCGTTGTTTCTTTAAAAATGGTAGGAATATATGTCTCCAAGAATTGATATATCGATTGACGAGCTGCCCGAAGCGTCGAGCCTTCTTGATGGACATGACTATTCGTCACAAATCATTCAGCGTATCGCCAGGGTTCCAGTAATACTCGATGCATCGGGATGCCCTCATTCCCCTTTTTTCGAAGTTGAATATGATGACAGGACGATTAGGTTTACAAGTCAAGCAAGTTAATAATCTATGTGGTCAATGTGATTCCGTTGAACCCGCATATCGATACCGTTCAGCCATTCGCCTCGCCCCCGTCGCACGTATCTTCATCCGGTCTGTCATTATTAATCTAACAATTCTTTGAGGAACGTAGGTGCTTCTAAATGTACTGTCGACTTCTTCTCAAACTAATCCTAAGAGACAAGGCCGTATGGATTTGTACGCTCGTTCTCGCTGCAGCCTTCTCCATCC